>JBDHIK010000235.1:0-4636 GCA_039587475.1 Gemmatimonadota bacterium
CGAGGTCGTCATGGTCTCGAGGTGCGGCAACAGTTCCCCAGCACTCTGCCACCAGTCGGCCGGCTTCTTGGCCAGACAGCGCATCACCACCGCGTCCAGCTCGGGCGGCACCTGGTCCCGGTGCTTGCTCACCGGCTCGGCTGCCTCGGTCACCTGCGCGGCCAACACCCCCTGAGGCGTGGCCGCCGTGAACGGCGGCCGCCCGGCCAACAACTCATAGGCCATGGCGCCGACGGCGTAGATGTCCGAGCGGTGGTCCACGTTCTGATCGGCCGTGGCCTGTTCGGGCGACATGTAGGCCGGCGTGCCCAGCGCCACGCCCGCGGTGGTAATCTTGTCGCGCCCAGTGGCCTCGCTCACCGCCTTGGCCACGCCGAAGTCCATCACCATGGCGTGGCCGCCGGACAGCATCACGTTGTCGGGCTTGATGTCCCGGTGCACGACGCCCTTCGAATGGGCGAAGGCCAGCGCATCCACCACCTCACGGATGATGCGCACGCTCTCCCCCACCGGGAGTTCGCCCTCCCTCTCCAGGCGCTCGCGCAACGTGTCGCCCTCGATGAAAGGCATGACGTAGTAGAGAAACCCGTCGGCTTCACCCGAGTCGTGCAGCGGCAGGATGTGGGGGTGGGTCAGGTTGGCGGCGATGCGGATCTCGCGCAGGAAACGCTCACCGCCCAGGGCCGCGGCCAGGTCGGGCCGAAGCACCTTGACGGCCACCTGGCGCTGGTGCCGTTCGTCATCGGCCAGGTAGACGGACGCCATGCCGCCCTGGCCGATCTGGCGCTCGATCTCGTAGCGGCCGGCCAGCGCTGCTTTCAACTGGTCAAGTGTGGATGGCATGAGACTCAAATATGGAAGGCACCGGAACCTGGCACCAGGGACTCCTCACAGCGCGGCGTCCCTGGTCATCATCTCCATCCGCCGTTCGCGGGTGGATCCTCTGGCGGCGCCTCGACACGCACGGTAGTATTGCCCCTAGATTATCAGTTCCTTCTCCGAACACGAATGAGGGATACACCATGCGGATCGTCCGTTCATCGCACTCCTTGGCCGTCGCGGTCTTGGCACTCACTCTGACCGCCGGCTGTGGCGGTTCCACTAGCTCCGGCTCCACCGGCGGTCGGGTCGCCACCTCCCCAGGCGTCTCGGGCACGGCGCGCGGCGCCCTGATCGATGTCGAGCGCAACACCCGGTTCGCGTTCGCCGACATGGAGATCTCCACCGTGGGGCAGGTCGATCAGCAGTCTTCCGAGCGCTGGGTGGTGCGGGGCGTCAAGGGCAGCCTCAACATCACCGTGACGATGCAGTCCCAAAGCCCGGCCATCACCATCGTCGAGGTGCGGGCCCGCACCACGGAATCCGACTACGACAATGAATTCGGCGCCCAGCTCCTGAACAAGATCCTCGGCAACTGACACGAGGGGAGTGGACAACGCAGCGCGACGTCCACTCCCCACCTCCGCTCCTCACCACGGCCGCCGGCCGATGGCCCCCACTTCGGTGGCCAGGTCGGTGTCGGTCATCGACTCCAGGGGCAGGGCCAGCAGCGCACCGACCCGGCCCTGCAATGCCCGCAGGGTCTCCTCGAATGCCGCCAGCTTCTCCCGATCGGATCCCGCGACCTCGGCAGGATCCGGCATGCCCCAGTGCACGCTGGCCCGCGCGTGGGGAAAGATGGGGCACGCCTCGCGCGCGTTGTCACACACGGTAATCACCAGATCCCAGGGGTCCGACTCGAGCCCGTGAACAGACTGGGGAGCCCGCCCCTGCCAGTCGATCCCCCGCTCCTGCAACACCCGGACGGCGAACGGATTCACCCGCTCAGCCGGGTGCGAGCCGGCGCTGGCCACGGCCACCCGCCCTTCACCTCGGGTGTCAATGAGGGCCTCGGCAATCTGACTCCGGGCCGAGTTCCCCGTGCAAAGGATCAGGATTCCAAAGGCCATGCGTCGGACTCGTGATTGATGGTGGCTGAGATCATCCGGCCGGCTTCGTGGCCCGGACGAACGCGCTCAGAATGGAGCCATCCAACTGATCGGCCAGCGCCTCGTCCAGTCCGCCGACCGACCGGATGAGTTCCAAGGCATCCTCTTTGGTATACACCCGGGTGGCTTCGATGTCGACGTCGACGAACCCGGCTTCGGCCAGCAAGCCGGCGAAGGCCTTCTCGTCGAGCGCGCCACCGACACAGCCGGTCCACATCTCCATGCTGTCGCGCACCGCCTGGGGCAGGTCGCCCCTGGTGACCACGTCCGAAACCGCCAACCGGCCCCCAGGGGCCAGCACCCGATAGGCCTCCGCCAGCACCTTGCGCTTGTCCCCCGACAGGTTGATGACGCAGTTGGAGATGATGACGTCCACGTTGCCATCCGGGAGCGGAATATCCTCGATCTCGCCGTGAAGGAACTCGGCGTTGGTCACCCCGGCCTCCCGCTGGTTGGCCCGGGCCAGTTCCAGCATCTCGTCGGTCATGTCCAGGCCGTACACCTTGCCGGTCGGCCCGACGCGCCGGGCCGACAGCAACACGTCGATACCGCCCCCGGAGCCCAGATCGAGCACTGTCTGCCCCTCTCGCAGTTCAGCGAGCGCGGTGGGGTTGCCGCACCCGAGGGACGCCGCGACGGCCTCGAAGGGCAGCCCGGCCACCTCGTCCTCCCGATACAGGTCGCGGGTGACCGGATCGGACCCGCAACCACAGTCGTCGCCACAGCAGCCCGCCTTTTCGCCTTTGGCGGCGGCGCTGGCAGCTTTGGCGTAGCGCGCCTTTGCTTCGTCTCCTTGCATCAAGAATTATTGATATATCACGGCAAAAAAACTCACTCGCAGCAGCTGCTGTCCGCATCGTCCCCGCACAGCGGCACCACGGGCAGAGCTCGGCTCCGTTCAGCGAGGTCCGCCAGGTAATCCCGGGCCTCCGTGAGAGCGCCCTGGTTCAGGTGGTAGTACATCCAGCGGCCTGACCGGCGGGCCGAGACCAGGCCGGCGTCCCGGAGCGCCTTGAGGTGAAACGACAGCCTGGATTGGGCCACTCCCAACTGCCCCGTCAGATCACAGACGCAATGTTCTCCTCCAGCCAGTGCCTCGAGGATGCTGACTCTGGTTGGGTCGGCCAGGGCGTGATGCACCTGGGCCACTGCGGACGGGTCAATCGCGACGTGCGAACTCATGGCAGACAATATATCAACAATTCTTGATGCGACAAGGGGCCAGTTTGGGGTCGCTCCCGCGGTCACGCGCGGGGGTGCAAGAACTGGCGCGTTGCAGACGTTCCAGCTTGTGCATCACTGACCTCGGGGATACTTTATGTTGTCTTATTATATGGACCTACGGCCGCCGAGCCGGTCCGCACAAACACCGGACCCCGAGGGCAAGTGAGTAGCGAAACGACCTTGCAACACGTGGCCTTCTTCGACAAGTGTCGCCAATTCACCCGCGCCAGGGAGGTCGAGGCCGCGGGGCTCTACCCCTATTTCAAGCCGATCTCAGAATCGGAAGACACTGTCGTCGTCATCGAGGGCAAGAAGCGCATCATGCTCGGCTCCAACAACTACCTGGGGCTGACCCATCATCCCAAGGTGCTGGAGGCCGCCGAGTTTGCGCTGAAACGCTACGGCTCGGGCTGCACCGGAAGCCGCTTTCTCAATGGCACCCTCGATCTCCATGGCCAACTCGAGCAGTCGCTTGCCCATTTCCTCGGCAAGGACGACTGCCTGGTCTTCTCGACGGGGTACGGCGCCAATCTGGGGCTGATTTCCGGTCTGGTTGGTCGGCATGACAAGGTCTTCATCGACAAGCTGGATCACGCCTCCATCGTGGACGGCGCCAAGATGTCCTTCGGTGAGACCGAGCGATTCAACCATGGTGACCTCGAGGGCCTCGAGCGCAAGATCCGGAAGGATCCCGACGGCGGAGCGATGATCATCGTCGACGGTGTCTACTCCATGGAGGGTGACATCGCCGACGTGCCCAACCTGGTGCAGATCGCCCAACGAAACGGCGTGGCCCTGGCACTCGACGACGCCCACTCGCTCGGGGTCCTCGGCCCCAACGGCGACGGCACCGCAGCGCACTTCGGTCTGACAGACGAGGTGGACATCATCGCCGGGACGTTCTCGAAGTCGCTGGCATCCATCGGCGGGTTCGTCGCGGCGTCCGAAGAGATCATCCATTATCTCAAGCACCACAGCCGCCCGCTCATCTTCACCGCCTCCCTGCCCCCGGCCAACACGGCAGGCGTGCTGGCGGCGCTGGAGGTGCTGCAGGACGAGCCTGAGCGCCGTGACCAGCTGTGGGCCAACACCCGGCGCCTGCAGGACGGCTTCCGCTCCATGGGCCTGGACATCGGCCCCACCGAGACGCCCATTGTCCCGGTCCTGATCGGGGAGCTGGAGAAGACCTTCCTCTTCTGGCGCAAGTTGTTCGACGCCGGGGTCTTCACCAATCCGGTCGCGCCGCCGGCGGTGCCGCCGACCCAGTGCCGGCTTCGGACCAGCGTGATGGCCACCCACAGCTTCGATCAGATCGACTTCGCGCTGGAGACATTCTCCTCCATCGGTCGCGAATTGGGTGTGATCTGAGCCAGCCCGTCGTGACGCGGGTCGATACGGCCCGCGATCTCAAACGCTTCATCGAC
>JBDHIK010000236.1:0-4211 GCA_039587475.1 Gemmatimonadota bacterium
GTCGTCGGGGGCGCGGTCGTCAACGCTGCCACCGAACGCCTGGTGGACTGGGCGGCATTCCTGTGCGAGTACAGCCAGATCCTCCCGCCGCTGCCCAGTGGCCCGGTCGCCGGGTTGCCGGGAAACAACACGGTGTATCGGCGCACGTTGCTGGAGCGGTATCGGGAGGTCATCGCCGCGGGTCGCTGGGAGAACTATCTGCACGATGCCATGCGACAGGATGGTGTCGAACTCATTTCGCGCCCCGAGATCCTGGTCGGCCACAAGAGGCACTACACGGTCTGGCAATACGTCCAGGAGCGATTCTGGTACTCCCGGGCGTATGCCGGACTGCAGTCGGAAGGCGCTGGAGTTCTGCGACGCTTCTTCGCGGGCGCCAAGGCGCTCCTGCTGCCGCCGGTGCTGTTCATTCGGATCGTGACGACGGTGTGGCGCAAGGGTGCGCATCGTCAGGAACTGCTTCGTTCACTCCCGCTGCTGGCCCTCTTCACCACGGTATGGGGTGTGGGCGAGGTCGTGGGACATTGGGCCGGGAGCGGCGACGCTCTGGCCAAGGTCTGCTGAGGGGATGCCGATGTCTGAGGGCACGAACCAGGGGCCGAGGCCCGTGGCACAACTGGCGGACGGCGACCGGACGGTCGTCATCGGCGGCGGTCCGGCGGGCCTGACCGCCGCGTACCTCCTGGCCAAGCAGGGCCGGGCCGTTACGGTGCTGGAAGGGGACGACATCCTCGGCGGGATTTCCCGCACCGCGCAATACAACGGCTACCGGTTCGACATCGGCGGTCATCGGTTCTTCACCAAGATCAAACCGGTGGAGGATCTGTGGCACGAGATTCTGGGCGAGGACTTCATCAGCGTCCCCCGGCTCTCGCGCATTCATTACAACGGCCGGTTCTTCATGTATCCGCTGCGAGCCGCCAACGCACTCGCCGGTCTGGGGATCTGGAACGCCGTCATGATCGTCATGAGCTACCTGAAGGCCCGGCTGTGGCCCTCCAAGGTGGAAGAGAATTTCGAGCAGTGGGTGACGAACCGGTTCGGTCAACGCCTCTACCAGATTTTCTTCAAGACCTACACCGAGAAGGTCTGGGGGATCCCCTGTACCGAGATCCGCGCCGAGTGGGCGGCCCAGCGCATTCAGGGGCTTTCCCTGGCACGGGCCATCCTGTCCGCTGCCTCCCTCAACACCCGCTCGACCAAGATCAAGACGCTCATCAACGAGTTCCAGTACCCCCGCCTCGGGCCGGGGCAGATGTGGGAGACCTGCGCCGAACGCATCGAGAAGATGGGAGGCGAGGTGCTGATGCGTCATCGCGTGACCACCCTGGAGCAGGAGAACGGACGGATCACGGCGGTCGTGGCGGAGACGCCTGAGGGTCCGGTGCGCATCGAAGGGGAGCACTTCTTCTCGACCATGCCGGTCCGGTCTCTGGTGCGGGCCCTGGACCCGGCGGTGCCCGAGACCGTCCGCGATGCCGCCGAGGGACTCCGCTATCGCGACTTCATCGTCGTCGCGTTGATGCTCGATCAGGAAGATCTCTTCCCCGACAACTGGATCTACATCCACACGCCCGGGGTCAAGGTGGGCCGCGTCCAGAACTTCAACAATTGGAGCCGAAGGGGATGGGTTGTGGCAATCGAAGGACGAGGACCTCATTGCCCTCGCCACCGCGGAACTCGGGGAGTTGGAGCTGCACGGGGACGCCCAGGTCGTCGACGGCGCCGTGATCCGCATGCCCAAAGCCTACCCGATCTACGATGCCGCCTATCGCGATCACCTCGACTGTGTGCGCGCCTACATCGACCCCATCACCAATCTCCACCCCGTGGGGCGAAACGGCATGCACAAGTACAACAATCAAGACCACTCGATGCTGACCGCCATGATGAGCATTCAGAACATGCAGGGCGCGGCGCACGACATCTGGGAGGTCAACACCGATTACGAATACCACGAAGAGCAACGGCTCGAGCAGCCCTCCGAGGAGCCGGCATCGGTGGCGGGCTGACGCCGGTGCGTATCGGCGTGGACGTCTCGTGTCTGGCCAACGGCCGGGGCTATGGACGATTCACTCGGGAACTGTTGCCGGTCCTCATGGCGCAGGCCCCTGAGGACACCTTCATCTGTTTTGGCGACCGGCGCGCCCTCGAGTCCTGGGAGTCGGTTCCCGAGAACGCCGTCGTCGTCGAGATCGACCAGGACGCCTCTCCCACCGAGGCCGCGGCGGCCGATGGCTACCGCTCCCCCCTCGATATGCTGCGCTTCACCTGGGCCGTGCACCGTGAGGCACCGGACGTGTTCTTCTCCCCGACGGTGTATTCGTTCTTCCCCTTGCCGCCAGGACAGCGCGCGGTCGTGACCGTGCACGACACCATCGCCGAACGGTTTCCCGAGCACACCCTGCCGACCCGGAGGGCCCGATGGTTCTGGAAGCTGAAGGTCGGGCTGGCATTGAAACAGTGCCGCATCGTCCTCACCGTGTCCGACTATTCCGCCGGGGAGATCGCCGAAGTGCTGGGGGTGTCAACGGCGCGTATCCGGGTGGCGTCCGAAGCGCCGGCGCCGGTGTTCCGGCCGGAACCGTCACGCGAGGTGATCGACGGCGTCGCCGGTCGCTACGGTCTTCCGAGCGGGGTGCCGTGGTTCACCTACGTAGGTGGGTTCAGTCCCCACAAACAGCTGGGGCACCTGGTCGAGGCCCACGCCAGAGTCGCCCGGGACCATCCCGATCCCGCGCCCCATCTGTTGCTGGTCGGTAGCCTGTCGAGCGACGTGTTCCTGACGGAGCGCGCCGGCCTCGAGGAGGCCATCCGCCAGGCGGGTACCGGCGACCTGGTCCATTGGCTCGGTTTCGTGCCCGATCAGGACGTGCGGGCGCTGCACGCGGGCGCCGTGGCCGTCGTGCTCCCATCCGCCTGCGAGGGCTTTGGCCTTCCCGCCGTCGAGGCGGCCGCCTGCGGCACCGCCGTCGTGGCCACGACCGCGAGCCCGCTGCCCGACATCCTGGACGGCGGCGGCTGCTTCGTCGATCCGCATGACGTCGAGGCGCTCGGGGTTGCCATGGCGATGCTGTTGACCGACGAGGTCACGCGCAAGCGCATGGGCGGGAGGGCACGCGAGCGAGCGGCGGCCTTGTCCTGGGATGTCGGCGCTGCGGCGACGTTGGCGGCGCTTCGGGAGGCCGCCGCGTGAGACCGCTCCGGTTCTGCTTCCTCACGACGTTCTACCCGCCCTTTCACTTCGGGGGCGATGCCGTCGGTGTGCAGCGGCTGGCCCGCGGTCTGGTGCGGCAGGGCCACCACGTCACGGTGATTCACGATACCGACGCCTATCTGACCCTGGCCCCGGAGGCACCGGCCCCAGCCGGCCCCGAGGACGACGGCGTCGAGGTCGTGCCGCTCAAGAGCCGCCTGGGGGCTTTGTCGGTGCTCGCGACCCAACAGACGGGCCGGCCGGTGGTCCACGGCGCCCGTATCGCCCGGCTGCTCGACGAGGGGCAATTCGACGTCGTCAACTTCCACAATGTGTCCCTCGTGGGCGGACCCGGTATCCTCGGCTACGGTGGTGAGGCGCTGCGGCTCTACATGGCGCACGAGCACTGGCTGGTATGTCCTACCCACGTGCTGTGGCGCCACGGGCGCGAGCGTTGTACCGGCCGTGAGTGCCTGCGGTGCAGTCTCCACTACAAGCGCCCACCGCAGGCGTGGCGTTCGACCGGTCTCCTGGAACGACAGTTGGACCACGTCGACACCTTCATTGCCATGAGTGAGTTCAGCCGGGACAAGCACCACGAGTTCGGCTTTCCCAAGCCGATGGAGGTGCTGCCCTATTTCCTCCCGGACACCGGGGACGAGCCGGCTGCAGCCGAGTCGCCAATCGACGACCGTCCCTATTTCCTGTTTGTTGGCCGTCTGGAGCGCATCAAGGGACTCGACGACGTCATCCCGGTGTTCCTGGATTCCCCCGATGCCGACCTGGTCATTCTCGGGGACGGCGAGCATGGAGCGGCCCTGCGGGCCCAGGCCGCCGGGAGTCCCCATGTGCGGTTTCTCGGCCGCGTGCCGCTCGAGGACCTGCCCCGGTACTACCAGCACGCGTTGGCACTGATCGTGCCCTCCGTGTGCTACGAGACGTTCGGAATCATTCTCATCGAGGCGTTCCGGCAAGGGACGCCCGTCATTGCGCGTCACTTGGGGCCGTTTCCCGA
>JBDHIK010000237.1:0-3212 GCA_039587475.1 Gemmatimonadota bacterium
TGGTGATCCTGTTGGTGCCACTGCCCATCTGGGCCGACGACGACTCCGATAGCGACTCCGACGATGACGGGCTGCCCGGAACCATCGAGGCGACGTTCTCCGGCAGCGCCACGCTCGCCGGGGTCGACCTCAATGGCGATGAGCTCCTGGGAGCGTCTCACGGTCAGGGAGCCGGGCTCGGGACGCTCGGGAAATTCACCTGGGACTCTCTCAGCGAGCCAAACCCAGATTTCGTGTTCGATACCGAACGGTGCCCCCTGCTGCTCGAGGTCCAGTTCTATGCCTTCACGGTAGTCCTTCGCTACAACTCCGGCGATCTCCTCTATCTGCGTCTGGAGCCCGGGGACGAGGGCTTCGGTTGTTTGGATCCGGTGACGTACGCCAACAGCGGCGTGGCCGATCTCACTGTCGTGGGCGGCACCGGGCGTTTCGCGGAGAAGACGGGCGCCGCGCACCTGGAGATCTTCGTCGAGACGCTGCTGAGGAGTGGGGCTGGAGGCTTCGCGTTCGGCGGTGGCGTGGTCTGGGTGCCAAAAGCGAAGGGCGAGGGGTCTAGCTGCAGGTAGGCGGCGGCCCGAAGAGGCCGTTGTTGGCGACATAGGCCAGATCGAGGTAGGGATGGACGGCAACCCCGATGGGCCAGTTGCCGACCGGGATCGAGGTGAGGATGTCGAGGCGCTTATCAAGCGGCTGGTGCTGGAGACGATTGAGCAGGTGCGGCAGAGGCTGGCGCGGGAGCTAGGGCAGCGTCGTTAACCCTGCGTTACACTCTCTTCACACAGTCAGATTGCCCCGGTTCTCGGGGAAGGAGGTCCCATGAAGTGGAGCGTGGGTGCCGTAGTTCTTCTATTGACCCTGGTCAGCGCCGGGGCGCAGGCTGAAGGGCCGCTGCCGGTCTCGCCAGGAGGCCAGGCTGAGATGGCCGTAGTCGCGGGTAGATGCCCGACGTTCCATTGGACGGCTGTAGAGGGAGCGGAGTCGGTGGACCTCGTGGTCTACCGTCTGCTGCAGGAGGAAGCGGATGGCCCGCCCGAACAGGTGCTGTCGGTCGCCCTACCGGGCTCGGCGCACGGTTGGACGCCATCGCTGGGTCAGTGCCTGGAGCCGGGTGGGCGCTACGCCTGGTCGGTCGGGGTTCAGGGCGCTTGGTCGGAGGCGAGCCTCTTCGAGGTTTCGGCTGCGCCGTCGGTCGTTGAGGTCGAGGAGGCGATGGCTGTGCTCCGGCGGTATCTCGGGGACACCAACGTAGGAAGTGCTGCCCCCGAGGAGGTGACGTTGGGTCCCGACGCCCTTGATCGGCGCGTTGACGGTGGCCAGGAAACGCTAGTGGCCCACGAGTCGCCAGCCGGACCTACCGGTGGCATACGCATCGGGGGCAAGCCAGTCCTGAGCGGATACGAGCGGGTGGTGGGCGCGCCGCACATTTGCCCTGCTGGCTCCTTATGCTCTGCAGTGGCTAATTGCCCTTTTGGGAAGGTCGCACTCGGGGGTGGTGTGAACTCAACTAAGACCACCAGGGTTTACGTGACGCAGTCCTACCCTTCTGCCGACTCCTCGTGGACGCTGCAGGTCCACAACACTTTGGGCTCAGACGCAATATGGGAAATCTGGATCACCTGCGCCGATACCCTCTAGGTCTTGCTGGGTTCATGGTGGACCGTGAGGGGATCGATCCCCGACGTCCCGGAAAGACCGCCACCTGCTTTGCCGGTTTCCTTTTGCAATTCGTGAGCGTCCAGCCATGCTCGGCCACCAGACTGTAGGCCCGCCGGGACCGTGGGCCGGTGGCGGTTCGGTTAAGACTTGTGGCAACTCCGCCCACCGACCTCACCCTCTACCGCTTCAAGCGCCAGATTGCCCTGGCCCAGGCCCGGGGTGAGCCCGTCGAGCCGCTGGTCAGGCGGCTGGTGCTGGAGACGATTGACGGGGTGATGGCGGTGTTTGGGGCACCGCTCAGCGCGCTGACCCTGAGCCTCCCCACCCCTCCGGGTATTGCGTTTCAGACAGGGCAGGCGTAGTTGAAGTGCAGTAGCCCCCGATAACGGCAAAGCCGCCTAAAGGCTGCGACGCAAAGCTACGGGTCCGAGAACATCTCCAGACCGCCGGGCTGCCGAAGGGTACCAAGTACGCTGCGCGCCGGAACCCAAGCCGGAGCGCGGCGATTCGATCTTTGATCTGGAAGGGGACAGACAGTGAGTAGGAAACTGCGAAATGGACTCAGAGGCACTCTCGGAGTGATCGGCAGCGTCATGTTGCTCGGGACCGCCGCCGCGGCTGGGCTCCCGGGCACCGCCGTCGAGACGTTCTCCGGGAGCTTCACCACTGCCGGGGTCGACCTCAACGGCGATGGAGTGCCCACCGCGACCCACGGCTCGGGAACGGGTCAGGGAAACCTCGGCAAGTTCACCTTTGACACGATCAGCGAGTTGAATGCAGTCCCAGTCGGAATCGATACCGCGAACTGCCCGGGTTTGCAGATCGAGCTCCAGTACGATGTGTTTTCCGAGATTAACAACTACAAGGGTGATCTCCTGTTCGTCCGCCTGGACCCGGGCGACATGGCCTATGTCTGCGTTTCCCTGGAGTCCGGGGAGTTCACGGGCGTGTTCGATCTGAGTGTCGTCGGAGGGACCGGGCGTTTCCACGGAGCAGCAGGCCGGTCGTTTGCCGAGGTTACCGGCGGTACCGTCGTTCTGGATGCGTCCGGCAACACGGTCTTCGGCGCTTCGACTGGCAGCGCCATGACGGAGTTCGAATAGCCGCTGTATCGCGCCTCTGACGCCCAATCTCCCGGCCCGAGGGGCGGAGTAGCGGGGCGAGGTCTGCACTCCCTAGCCTGATTCCAGGAATTGGTCTCACTGATCGCAATTGGTCCCGGTGAGCCCATCGAGCCGCTCATCAAGCGGCTGGTGCTGGAGACGATTGAGCAGGTGCGGGAGGGGCTGGAGCGAGACTCCGCCGGAGGCGTCTAGGCTCCGTCAGTTCACCTCGTCGCCCACCTCAGCCCAGGCTCTGACCCGGCGTGCTCGCTCTCGCAGCTCCTCCGCCTGGCCCTCATTAGCGGTCGCTTGCACGAGCAAGTCGAGGACGGGAATCAGCGACTCGTCAAGGCTCTGAGTCCAAGCGCGGTGTGGAGTGTTCCCTTGGCCGCTCAGCGAGGCAGCTCCAGGATCGTGTCGTGGAATACGAGAGTGGCTACCGACGCCTCCTCG
>JBDHIK010000080.1:0-12616 GCA_039587475.1 Gemmatimonadota bacterium
CGTGCAGATGACGATCGAGCTGATTACGCCGATCGCGATGGACGAGGGGCTGCGATTCGCCATCCGGGAAGGCGGCCGCACGGTCGGCGCCGGTGTGGTCACGACAATCCTGAAATAGGCGAGTGAGACCAAGCCATGCCGTCGAAGCGCGATAAAGTCATCATGGAATGCACCGAGTGCAAGAGCCGGAACTACTTCACCACGAAGAACCGGCGCAAGCACCCCGAGCGGGTCGAGTGGAAGAAACACTGCCCCCGGTGCAATTCTCACCGGATGCACAAAGAGTCGAAGTAGCCCATGGCCACGACACAGGTGGAGCGCACCGGGTTCTTGGGAGCCGTCCAGCGGACGGCCGAGTTTCTGTCGGCTGTCAACGTGGAGCTCCGGAAGATTACCTGGCCTACGCGCGAGGAGTTGTTCGAGACCAGCAAGCGCATCACCCTTCTGGCCGTCGCCATCGGTGTCATGATCGGCATCATGGACTGGGCGCTCCAGAAGATCCTGGTCGACGGCGTCGCCGCGCTGACGCGCTAGCATCATGGAATACCGCTGGTACGCGATTCAGACCACCGCCGGGCACGAGAAGAAGGTGCGGGGCCTCCTGGCCAGGCGGATCGACGAGGATCCCCGGCCGGACGACGAAAAGCTGGTGCGCCAGGCCCTGGTCCCGGTCCAGGACGTCGTGGAGATCAAGAGCGGCAAGAAGGTCACGGTCGAGCGCAAGTTGTACCCCGGCTACGTGCTGGTGGAGATGGGCATGACGCAGGAGGCGCTGCACGTGGTGAACAGCGTCCAGGGCGTCATCAAGTTCGTGGGCACCGGCCGCATGCCGCAGCCGCTGCGCCAGGACGAAGTGAACCGCCTGCTCGGCGTGGTCGAGGAAGTGGCGGACGAGGAAGCCAAGGAGGAGATCCCATTCGTGGTCGGCCAGGTGGTCGAGATCACCGAAGGGCCCTTCTCGGACTTCAGCGGCACCATCGAGGAAGTCTTGCCCGACAAGGGCAAGGTCAAGGTGAGCGTGAGCCTGTTCGGCCGACCCACCTCGGTGGAGCTGGATTATCTGCAGCTGCTGGCACACTAACCGGCAGACCATCGCGGCGACCCCCGGTCGCCGCCCCGCGACCGCGCGGGCCAACCGCGGCAGTCGGTGGCGCAGGCGCGCCGCGACGCACTGAGGAGTGAGATGGCAAAGAAGATTCAGGCTGTCGTCAAGCTGCAGGTCCCGGCTGGCGCAGCGAACCCCGCACCGCCCGTTGGGACGGCCCTGGGTCCGCATGGCGTCAACATCATGGACTTCTGCAAGCAATTCAACGCCAAGACCCAATCCCAGGCAGGGATGGTGATCCCGGCCGTGATCACGATCTACGCGGACCGGACGTTCACCTTCATTACCAAGACGCCCCCGGCGCCGAACCTCCTCCTCAAGGAGGCGGGACTGGCCAAGGGGAGCGGCGAGCCCAATCGCGACAAGGTGGGGACGGTCAGCCGGTCCCAGCTCGAGAAGATCGCCGAGATCAAGATGGAAGACCTGAACGCGGCCGACATGGACGCGGCGGTGCGCATGATCGCCGGCACGGCGCGGTCGATGGGGCTGGAGGTGCAGGACTGATGGCCAGCCACGGCAAACACTATCGCGGCGCCTCTGCCAAGATCGATCGCACCCGGGCCTACCGGCTCGAGGAAGCGATCGGCCTCGTCAAGGAAGCCGCCTTCGCCAAGTTCGATGAGACGGTCGAGGTGGCCGTCCGGTTGGGGGTCGACCCCCGCCACGCTGACCAGGTGGTGCGTGGCACCGTCGTCCTGCCGCACGGGACCGGCAAGTCGGTCAAGGTGCTGGTCGTCACCCAGGGCGAGAAGATCGCGGAGGCCGAGGAGGCCGGCGCCGATTTCGTCGGCACCGAGTACCTCCAGAAGCTCAAGGACGGCTGGCTCGAGTGCGACGTCGTGGTCGCCACGCCGGACGTCATGGGGCAGATGGGGCAGCTGGGCCGGATCCTCGGTCCGCGCGGCATGATGCCCAACCCCAAGGCCGGCACGGTCACGTTCGAGGTGGGCCGGGCGGTCAAGGAAATCAAGGCCGGGAAGATCGAGTTCCGGGTCGACAAGACCGGCAACGTGCATGCGCCGATCGGGAAGGTGTCGTTCGAGGCCACCCAGCTGCATGACAATCTGGCGGCCTTCCTCGACACCATCGTGCGGGCGAAACCGTCCGCGGCCAAGGGGACGTATCTGAGGGGGGCGTCGGTGTCCAGTTCCATGGGCCCCGGCGTGCGCCTCGACACGGCGGAGTACCGATGAGCAAGAAGACCAAAGGCCAGCGCCAGGACACCGTCGTCGCGCTGGAAGAGGCCCTGTCCGCGTCCCCCAACCTGTACCTGACCGATTTCACGGGCCTGGACGTGGAGCGCATGACCGACCTCCGTCGCCGCCTGCGCGGCGCCGGCGTCAAGTACCTGGTCGTCAAGAACACGCTGATCCAGCGGGCCCTGGCGGCCAAGGAGATCAGCGTCCTCGACGAGCACCTGAACGGGCCTACCGGCGTGGTCTTCGCCGGGGAGGATCCGATCAGCGCGGCCAAGGTGCTGGCCGATTTCGTCAAGGAGCATGAGCGGCCCACCATCAAGGGCGGGATGCTCGAGGGGGCGGCCGTCACCGCGAGCGAGGTCGCGCGGCTTGCCTCGTTGCCGTCGCGCGACCAGCTGCTGTCCCAGCTGGCGGGCACGCTCCAGGGGCCGATGGCCGGCTTCCTGGGGGCAATGAACGGACTGCTGTATCAATTCGCTGGCGCAGTAGAGGCGCTTCGGGCGCAGCGAAGCGCCGAATCTCAATAAGGGGATGGAGAACACCATGGCCACAATGACCAACGAAGAAATCCTCGACGCGATCGGACAGAAGACGGTGATCGAACTGTCGGAACTGATCGACGCGTTCAAGGACAAGTTCAACGTCGAGATCGCCGCGCCGGCCGCCGCCGCGCCGGCCGCTGCCGCGCCAGCCGCCGCCGAGGAGCAGACCGAGTTCACCGTGATGCTCAACAGCGCCGGTGACAAGAAGATCCAGGTGATCAAGGCGGTGCGCGAGATCACCGGCCTGGGCCTGAAGGAGGCCAAGGACCTTGTCGACAACGCGCCCAAGGCCGTCAAGGAAGACGTCTCCAAGGCCGAAGCCGACGAGCTGGTGAAGAAGTTGGAAGAGCAGGGCGCCACCGTCGAGCTGAAGTAGCGTCGGCCGGGCCACCCCACTCCGGGAGCGGCCTGGTTCTACGACACTACCGACAGCGAGACGGCATGGGACGAACGACGCCTTTCAATATTCTTGTGGACCTGACGCCCCGCGGGGGAGCCCGGAAATGCCGGGCCGCCTCCGCCGGGGCCATTTGTGCTGCGTGAGTTGCTGATGCTGAATACACGACCGGTCATCACGTTTTCCAAGCGGGAGAGCGGCATGGACATGCCGAATCTCCTGGACATCCAGACCCGGGCCTTCCGGACGCTGCTGCAACCTGATGAAGTGGACGGCGACCGCCAGGACGTGTCGCTGGAGAGGGTCTTTCGCGACCTGTTCCCCATCGGCGACGTCAACGGCAAGTACAGTCTGGAGTTTCTGAGCTACAGCCTCGGAGAGCCCAAGTACTCGGCCGAAGAGTGCATCGAGCGCGACATGACCTACGCGGCGCCCCTCAAGGCCAAGCTGCGGCTCGATGTGTTCGAAGAAGTCGACGGCGAGAAGCGGCTCAAGAACGCCATCGAGAAGGAAGTCTACCTGGGCGAGCTTCCCATCATGTCGTCCCTCGGCACCTTCGTGATCAACGGGGCCGAGCGGGTGGTCGTGAGCCAGCTGCACCGCTCCCCCGGCGTGGTGTTCGAGGAGGACATCCACCCCAACGGGCAGCGCCTGTTCAGCGCACGCATCATCCCGTTCCGCGGCTCGTGGGTCGAGTTCACCATCGACATCCACGATGTGATCTACGTCCACATCGACAAGAAGAAGAAGTTCCCGGCCACGGCCCTGCTGCGTGCCTTCGGCTATGGCGAAGACGTCGACATCCTGCAGCTGTTTTTCGCCACGAAGACGCTGGACATCACCGGATCACTGGACGCCCGGCAGGAGCGGCGCCAGCTCCTCGGGGCCCTCCTGGCGGAGCCGGCACCGAACCCGGAAGACGCTGACGGGGAGCCGCTCGGTGTCGTCGGAGATGAGGTCACCCCCGACCGTCTCAACGCCATGCGCCACGCCGGCGTCAAGACGGTGGTGGTGTTCGCCGGGTATACCACGCTGGACCTCAAGGGCGAAGACGTTCCGACCACCACCCGTGAGCGGGAGGTTGCCGTGCTGGCGTTTCCGGCCGCCGACCCCGACACGGGAGAAGTGGTCGCGGAGGCGGGGAGCGAGCTGACGGACAAGGTGCGCGAAAAGCTGCTGGCCAAGGGTGTGGACCGGGTCGAGGTGCTCCTCGACCAGGGACGGACAGAGTCCCCACTCATCAAGAACACCTTGGCCAAGGATCCGACCTCGTCGGAGGCCGAGGCCCTGGAGCAGATCTATTCGCTGCTGCGGCCGGGTGAGGCGCCCAACCTGGAGACGGCCCGGGACGCGCTCAAGCGCCTGTTCTTCAATCCCAAGCGCTACGACCTGGGGCGCGTGGGTCGCTACAAGATCAACCAGCGGCTCAAGACTGAGTCCCCGGCCAACCATACGGTTCTCACGGAAGAGGACTTCATCGCCATCATCCGCTACCTCATCGAGCTGGCGGACGGACGCGGTCACACAGACGACATCGACCACCTGGGGAACCGGCGCATCCGCTCGGTCGGCGAACTCATCGCCAACCAGTTCTCGGTTGGGCTGTCCCGCATGGCCCGGTTGGTCAAGGAGCGGATGAGCATCAACAGCGACCCGGAGAAGATCTCGCTGGACGACCTGGTCAACGCCCGCACGGTGTCGGCGGTCATCCAGGCCTTCTTCGGATCGTCTCAGCTGTCGCAGTTCATGGACCAGACCAATCCGCTGGCCGAGATGACGAACAAGCGGCGGCTCTCGGCTCTGGGACCCGGTGGACTGACTCGTGAGCGGGCCGGCTTCGAGGTGCGCGACGTCCACTACTCGCAGTACGGCCGCATGTGCCCCATCGAGACGCCGGAAGGGCCCAACATCGGGCTCATCACCAGCCTCTCGACCTACGCCCGTATCAACGACCTTGGCTTCATCGAGACGCCCTACCGGATCGTGCGGGACGGGGTGGTCACCAACGAGATCGAGTGGCTCTCGGCCTCCGAGGAGGAGAACGTCACGGTCGCCCAGGCCAATGCGGCCCTGGCGCCCGACGGGACCTTCACGGACGAGATGGTGCTGTGCCGGCGCGGGGACGACTACCCGCTGTTGCCGCCCAAGCGCATCAACTTCATGGACGTGGCGCCCGAACAGCTGGTCAGTATCGCCGCGGCCCTGATTCCGTTCCTCGAGCACGACGACGCCAACCGGGCCCTCATGGGGTCGAACATGCAGCGCCAGTCGGTGCCGTTGTTGTTCCCCGAGGCTCCACTGGTGGGGACCGGGCTGGAAGAGAAGGTGGCCCGTGACTCGGGCGCCGTGATCGTGGCCCGCCGGGGCGGAACCGTCACCCGTGTGACGGCGGACGAGATCATTATCGACGCTGGTGGGGACCTCTCCAAGGAGGACGCACCGCTGGCCCGCCTGACGCAGCACGACCGATATCGGGTGCGCAAATACTGGCGCACCAACCAGGACACGGCCATCAACCAGCGTCCCCTGGTCCAGGTGGGCGACACCGTCTCGGCCGGGCAGGTCATCGCCGACGGACCAGCCACCCAGTTCGGGGAGCTGGCGTTGGGCAGCAACGTGCAGGTCGCCTTCATGCCGTGGTATGGGCACAATTTCGAGGACGCCATCGTGCTGTCGGAGCGTCTGGTGAAGGACGACGTCTACAGCTCCATCCACATCCAGGAGCTGGAGCTGCACGTCCGGGACACCAAGCGGGGCCAGGAGGAAATCACCCGCGAAATTCCGAACGTGTCCGACGAGGCGCTGGTGGATCTCGACGAGCGGGGCATCGTGCGGATTGGTGCCCACGTCCAGTCGGGGGACATCCTGGTGGGCAAGATCACGCCCAAGGGCGAGACCGAGTTGTCGCCGGAAGAGAAGCTGCTGACCGCCATCTTCGGCGAGAAGGCCAAGGACGTAAAGGACTCTTCGCTCAAGGTGCCGCCCAGCATGAAGGGCGTCGTCATCGACGTGATGATCTTCAGCCGCATCGAGGATCAGGTCGTCGAGAAGGACCGCGGCGAGCGCATCGGCGAAGTCCGCCGTATCGAGAACGACGAGAAGGCCCGGATCAATCAGGCCATGATGGAGGAGGTCGCGCACTTGCTGCAGGGGCAGGACGTGGCCCTCATGCTCAAGTCGGGCACCGTAGAAGCGTTCTTCGAGCCCGGCACCAAGCTCACGGCCGCGGTCCTGAGGGACATCGATCTCCACGATGTGGACCTCAAGACGCTGCGGGTGGCCAATGACAAGGCCAACGAACGGCTCCGGGCCACCATCGAAGCCTCTTCGGCCGAGCGCGCCAAGGTGGAGGAGAAGTCAGAGGACCAGATCGACAAGATTCTCCAGCCGGACGAGTTGCCCCCAGGCGTCATCCAGCTGGTGAAGGTCTACATCGCCGAGAAGCGCAAGGTCTCGGTGGGCGACAAGATGGCGGGCCGGCACGGCAACAAGGGTATCGTGGCCCGGATCGTTCCTGAGGAGGACATGCCCTACCTCCCGGACGGATCACCGGTGGACATCGTCCTCAATCCGTTGGGCGTTCCGTCGCGCATGAACGTGGGCCAGATCCTGGAGACCCACCTGGGCTGGTGCGCCAAGGTCCTCGGCTTCGAAGCCAAGACGCCGGTGTTCCGCGGAGCCGACGAGGCCGAGCTGGGAACGTTGCTGCGTCTGGCGGGCCTTCAGTGGGCCGGGCAGTCGCTCGGATTGCGGCTGCAGCCGCCGGGTGCCAGCGAGGATGCCATCAACTCGCTGGTGGAGGACCTCAAGCGGGTCGCGCCGCGCGGCGAGTCTTCGACCCTGGAAGAGATCAGCCTCGAGTTGCTGAAAGGCTCCAAAGTGAGCGCCTCGTCCCGGACCCTCTACAAGGCCAACCGCGAATTCGTTGCGGCCGCGGCCGAGGAGCTGGCCGGCCGCGTGGTGGAGCAGCGTGGCCAGGAGACCGCGGCCTTCCAGGCCCTCATCGAAGACGAGGAGCGGGCGGGCCGGAAGGACGACAGCAAGGTGCTGAAGGCCATGGCCAAGGGCGAGTCGGTAGCCCCGGTGGACGCCTTGCAGGCCATGCAGATGCCGGCGCTGGCGGAGCTGATGACCGACAAGGACGCACCGCTCGGTCCGGCCGTGGAGGAGCTGTTGCGGCATGCCGGGCTGTCCCCGTTCGGGAAGGTCAGGCTGCGTGACGGCCGCACGGGCGAGTTCTTCGACAGCGATGTGACGGTGGGGTCCATCTACATGCTCAAACTGAGCCATCTGGTGGACGACAAGATTCACGCCCGGTCCATTGGCCCCTACTCGCTGGTGACGCAGCAGCCGTTGGCGGGCAAGGCCCAGTTCGGCGGGCAGCGTTTCGGGGAGATGGAAGTGTGGGCGTTGGAGGCATACGGCGCATCCCACACGCTGCAGGAAATGTTGACCGTCAAATCGGACGACGTCAACGGACGGAGCAAGGTGTACGAGGCCATCGTCAAGGGCAACAACCTCTCGGAACCGGGCATCCCGGAGTCCTTCAATGTGTTGGTGAAGGAACTTCAAGCCCTGGGTCTCAAGGTGGTCCTCGGCACGACCGCAGACGGCGACGAGTAGAGGCTATCGATGATTGATTTTCGCAGCGGACGGGAGCCCAAGAGCTCCAACTTCGACTTCATCAGCATCCGGATCGCCTCGCCTGAGGAGATCCGTGGCCCGCGTGACCGCAAGGAGCGGGAACGGCGCGAACTCCAGGGGCAGCGGACCTGGTGGTCGTGGGGGGAGGTCGTCAAACCCGAAACCATCAATTACCGCTCGTTCAAGCCCGAGAAGGATGGCTTGTTCTGCGAGCGGATCTTCGGGCCGGTCAAGGACTGGGAATGCCATTGCGGTAAGTACAAGCGCATCCGGTACCGGGGCGTCATCTGCGACCGGTGCGGCGTCGAGGTCACCCTCAGCAAGGTCCGCCGGGAGCGGATGGGCCACATCGAGCTGAGCGTGCCGGTGGCGCACATCTGGTTCTTCAAGACGCTGCCGTCGCCCATGGGCAACCTCCTCGGGATCACCCTGCGTGATCTCGAACGGGTCCTGTACTACTCGAACTACATCATCATCGAGCCCGGCAAGCAGGAAGAGCTGCAGAAGCTGCAGCTGCTCGACGAAGACGCCTATCTCGAGGTCAAGGAGAAGGCCAAGGGCGAAGGCGATGAGGCGTTCCACGCCGATATCGGCGCCCCGGCCATCCGGGAACTGCTGGGCGAGATGGACATCAAGAAGCTGGCGGAGGAACTGCGGGTCCAGGTGGCCACGGAAACCAGCCAGCACCGCAAGAAGCAGACACTCAAGCGGCTCAAGATCGTCGACGCCTTCCTCAACTCGGGCGACTCGGGCGAGGCGCCCAACGACCCCGCCTGGATGATCCTGGACGTCGTGCCGGTCATTCCGCCCGACCTGCGGCCCCTGGTGCCGCTGGACGGCGGCCGGTTCGCCACCAGCGACTTGAATGACCTGTATCGCCGGGTCATCAACCGCAACAACCGGCTGCAGAAGCTGATTCAGCACCGGGCGCCCGAGGTCATTCTGCGGAACGAGAAGCGCATGCTGCAGGAAGCCGTGGACGCGCTGTTCGACAACGGTCGGCGCACCAAGGCCATTCGCGGCCGTGGCAAGCGCCCCCTCAAGTCGCTGTCGGACATGCTCAAGGGCAAGCAGGGGCGCTTCCGGCAGAACCTGCTGGGCAAGCGTGTGGACTACTCCGGCCGGTCAGTCATCGTGGTGGGCCCGGAGCTCCGGCTGCACCAGTGTGGATTGCCCAAGGCGATGGCGGTGGAACTGTTCAAGCCGTTCATCATCCACAAGCTGGTCGACAAGGGAATCGCCGAGACGGTCAAGCGAGCCAAGAAGATCGTCGAGGGCGAATCGGCAGAGGTCTACGAGATCCTGGAAGAGATCATCCAGGATCATCCGGTCCTGCTGAACCGGGCGCCGACGCTCCACCGTCTGGGCATCCAGGCCTTCGAGCCGGTGCTGGTGGAAGGCAAGGCCATCCGGATTCACCCGCTGGTGTGCGCCGCCTTCAACGCCGACTTCGACGGCGATCAGATGGCCGTGCACGTGCCGTTGTCGTTCGAGGCGCAGCTGGAGGCACGGGTGCTGATGATCTCGTCGAACAACATTCTCAAGCCTTCGGACGGCCGTCCCGTGGCGGAGCCGTCCCAGGACATGGTGCTCGGATCGTACTACCTGACCAAGTACCCGCCCGGCTTCGAAGAGCGCTTGCGTGGGACCGAAGGCGAAGCCCGTATCGCGGCCAAGGCCGAGATGTGGGGCGACGCGCAGCACTTCGGAAGCCCGGCCGAGCTGGACATGGCGTTGCTCAACGGGACGATCAACTTCCACTCGGCCATCTGGTTCTGGTACGTCCCGCCCCACGAGGCGGAGGACCCGAGGCCGCGGTGGGTGGCCACGACGGTGGGTCGCGTGCTGTTCAACAGCATCCTGCCGCGCGGCCTGGTGGCCGAGTTGGGCTACCGGGACGAGGTCATGAAGAAGAAGGCCCTCTCGGAGTTGGTGCTCCAGGGGTACCGCCGTGCCGGACTGAAGGAAACGGTTCTGTTCCTGGACCGCCTGAAGGAGTTCGGGTTCCGGTTCGCAACCCACGGTGGCATCTCCATCGGGATCGAGGACCTGGAGATTCCGGCCGACAAGCAGGACCTGCTCGAAGAGGCCAATGACCGGGTGCAGCGTTTCCAGCGAGCCTACAACACCGGCCAGATCACCTTCGGCGAGCGCTACAACAAGGTCATCGACGCGTGGACCCACGCCAACAACGACGTGGCCCAGTCGATGGTCGATCACATGCGCGTGTCGCGAGGCGGCTACAACCCCGTGTTCATGATGTTCGACTCGGGGTCACGGGGCAGCCGCGATCAGATCCGCCAGCTGGCGGGGATGCGCGGCCTCATGGCCAAGCCGCAGAAGAAGCTCACCGGCGGCATCGGCGAAATCATCGAGAGCCCCATCAAGTCCAACTTCCGGGAAGGACTGACCGTGCTCGAGTACTTCATCTCGACTCACGGCGCCCGGAAGGGTTTGGCGGATACGGCGCTCAAGACCGCGGACGCGGGGTACCTGACCCGGCGGCTGGTCGACGTGGCGCAGGATGTCACCATCACCGAGGAAGACTGCGGAACCATCCTCGGGCTGGAAATGACGGCCCTCAAGGAGGGCGAGGACGTCATCGAGCCTTTGGCCGAGCGGCTGCTTGGCACGGTGGCCTCGGAGGACGTCTTCGATCCGCACGAACTGGACGAGGACGGCGACCCGCGGCTCCTGGTAGGGGCCGGGCAACTGATCGACGAGGAAACGGCCGATGCGGTGGAAGAGGCCGGCATCGAGCGGGTGGGCATCCGGTCCGTCCTCACGTGCGAGGCCCGGCGCGGCGTGTGCCGCATGTGCTACGGCCGCAACCTGGCCACCATGAAGATGGTGGATATGGGCGAGGCCGTCGGCATTCTGGCCGCGCAGTCGATCGGTGAACCGGGGACGCAGCTGACCCTGCGGACCTTCCACATCGGCGGAACGTCCAGCCGTATCGCGGAGGAGGCGGAACGTCGAGCCCGCTCCGATGGCGAAGTGCACTACACGGAGGGCCTGGAATACGCCGACGTCGAGGTCAAGTACGAGGACGGTTCGACCGGCACCATCCGGGTCGTGCTCACCCGGGAGGACGAATCGGCCGAAGAGGAAGCCAAGGAAGGGTTGCTGGTCATCGACCCCAATGATTCCGACCGGGTGCTCAATCGCTACCCGGTGCCCGAAGGCGCCATCCTCCACGTGCGCGAGGGAGACCACGTCTCCAAGAGCGACGGTGAGCGGCGTGCTTCGGTGCTCTACACCTGGGATCCCTACAACGATCCAAGCATCATCAAGCGTGACGGTGAGATGCGCTGGAAGGACCTGGTCCCGGGCGTGACGCTCCGCGAGGAGCTGGACGAGGCCACGGGCCTGCGGTCACTCGTGGTGAGTGCCGATCCCGATCGAGAGTTGCACCCGTCGGTGCTGGTCTACAGCAAGGGGAAGAAGGACCCGCAGGAGTACACCCTGGCCGAGGGGTCACGGGTCCTGCTGGGCTCGCCCACGGACATGATCTCGCGGGCTCGGAAGATTCCCGAGCGCGGCAACCCATGGTCATCCAAGTTCCACGTCGAGGAAGTCCCGGCCGCCGAGGCTTGGCCGTCCAAGACCAAGAAGGAGACCAAGGACAAGACGGTCTTCCTGTCGGAGCCGGTGCCCATCAATCAGGGCGTCACGGTGACCAAGATTCCGCGTCAGGCGTACAAGACGCGGGACATCACCGGCGGTCTGCCGCGGGTGGCGGAGCTGTTCGAAGCTCGACGCCCCAAGGACCCGGCCACGATCTCCGAGATCGACGGCTCGGTCAAGTTCGGCGAAATCAAGCGCGGCAAGCGCGAGATCTTCGTGTTCCCGCCGGAGGAAGGGGAGCCGCAGACCTACGACGTGCCTGCCGGGAAGCACCTGCGCGTCCACGAGGGCGACCGGGTACGAGCCGGCGACCGTCTGACGGAAGGCCCGGTGAATCCGCACGACATTCTGCTGATCAAGGGCCCGCGCGCGGTGCAGGAATACCTGCTCAACGAGGTCCAGGAGGTGTACCGTCTCCAGGGCGTGCGCATCAGCGACAAACACATCGGCGTGATCGTGCGCCAGATGCTGCAGAAGGTGCGCGTAACCGATCCGGGCGACACCGATCTCCTTGAAGGCGAGACGGTGGACCGGAGCCGCTTCCGCGAGGCCAACGAGGAGCAGATCAAGAAGGAAGCGACGCCGGCGACGTCGGAGCCGGTGCTCCTCGGCATCACCAAGGCCAGTCTCACGACGCAGTCGTTCATCTCGGCGGCGTCCTTCCAGGAGACGACCCGGGTGCTGACCGACGCGGCCATCCGTGGGGCCAAGGACGATCTCCTCGGTCTCAAGGAGAACATCATCATCGGCCACCTCATCCCGGCGGGGACGGGCATCTACCGCTACGCCGAAATCGATATCGAGCCGCCCGAGGGCTTCGAGCCCCCGCCGCCGCTCGAGGTCGAGGAGGTGGTGGAAGGTGCCGCCGCGACTCCGGAAGCGGCGCCGCCCCTGGCGCCGGCCTGACCGTGACGGCCGCTTCGGCGGCCGCAGCGGGTTGCACGACACGGGCGGCAGAGTCGAACTCTGCCGCCCGTGTTCGTTGTCGGGGGGTCGTGCTCGACTACTCGCTGGTTCCCAGGTCGGTGAACACCGCCGTGGAAAGCAGCTCCGTTTCCGTGGCCTCGTGCTCTTCCAGCGCCTGGCACAGATCCACGATCTC
>JBDHIK010000081.1:0-12441 GCA_039587475.1 Gemmatimonadota bacterium
TCCCACGTCGCGGCCTGCTCGAGCGGCAGGATCATCCGGGCCCGCCCCAGGCTCATGAAATGGCCGTGGCCTTCGACGAATCCCGGCAGGGTCAGCCGGCCCTCCAGGTCGATCACCTCGGTGTTGCTGCCCATCAGGCGGCGGATGTCTTGGTTGCTGCCGACCGCCACGATGGTATCGCCATCGATGGCGATGGCCTGAGCTTCGGGCTGCCGGTCGTCGACGGTCACGACGGTGCCGTTCAACAGCACCATGTCCACGCCTGGACCTTGCGGGCCACAGGCGAGGACAGCGGAGATCACCAGAAGGAGGAATGAGCGACGCATGATGTCCTTGAGTCGGTAGAGAGTCCCAGACGACGTTACGGCCGACCAACTTACTCCGTTCTTCGGAGCCCTGCCACGTTACTTGCGTTCGAAATTGAAGAACACGTCGGCGCTCGATTCCCTGCTCGATTCGGCCTGGACGCTCCAGCGCCGGGTGAAGTCGTAGCGCACCCGGAAGATGTTGACGCGTTCGAACAACCCGACACCGTAGGCCACGTACAGACTGGGCGACAGATAGGTGCCGGCCACGAAGGCCGCCTCACTGGCGTTGGCCCCCTGCTCGAGACCGGCTTCGAGTCCCAGTTTGGCGCCGATGCTCTGCGCCAGCATGTCGCCGCCGAGAGCCGCTGCCGCGTCCGCCATGCGGTTCTGCTCAGACGCGCTGCCCTGTTCCATGGCCCGCCCGAACATGAGGTAGGACATCGCCTCGCTCTGGGACATCGGCGGGTTGGAGAAAACGGTGACGATGGGGGCCTTGAGCGTGCCCCGCACGTCGAGCCCGGCAATGGTCCGGTCGCGCGCCTCCCGGAACGCCCGAACGTCGAGACCCGGGTCGTCCACCGGACCGTTGAACAGCACGCGGCCGTTCTCGATGGTCAGATCCTGGCCATAGGCACGGTAGCGGCCCCTGGTGATGGTGATGGTTCCAGTCCCGGTCGTGACCTCCCCGGGCCGGTCCTCCACACGGAAGCTCCCACCCAGAGCCGCCCTGAACCCGAAGCCCCGGAAGGACACCGTGTCACCCAACTCTACCAGCACCGAGGAGGTCACGGTCAAGGGCCCACGCACCTCCACGCTGTCGGCGTCCACGAACACCACGTCGTTGGACACGGTGACCGCTCCCACGGGCGCCTCTGTCAGTTCCACCACCGCCTTGGGGAGGGCGACCGTCCCTGTGACATCCACACTGTCGCGGGTCATGCTGACCGTCAGGTCGGGAGAGACTACGATGCTGGCCTCCGGGAGGTCGGCCACCTGGAAACCTTCTCCACGAATGGTCAGTGTCGCGGGTTCCCGAACGGAGGGCACGACCGGCGACCGGCCGGTGACCGCGAGGGTCCCCCCTGACGTCATCTGCCCGCGGATCTCCAAGCTGCCGTCGGGATTCCCGCTGGCGACCACATTGATGTCCCGGACGGTGATGCCCAGGTCACGGACTTCGAGCGTACCCTCCTCGAGCCGCGCCTCCCCGACGGCGACCGGGTCCTGCAGCGTCCCCTCGAACTGCAGGTCGGCTACGATACGGCCGGTCGCGGCAGTGATCTCCGGGTCGATGGCCCGGATGAGGCTCACGTCGTCGATCCTGGCATCGAGGCGGCCCCGCAGCGGTTGCGACGCGAGGGAATCGGTCAGGCGCCGGTAGTCGGGAAGGCCGAGGGCCGCGGAGACGGTCGCGATCTCGGCACCTTCGGGCAACAGCAACACCAGGTCGGTCTGCGCCGTGAGACCGCTGTCTCCCATGGCTGCCGTGATTTGCACCGGCTGGAACCCCAACGCTCGTGTTTCCCGGCCGACCGGGTAGCGGACCTCTCCCGGTCCGGTGCTCAGGTCGATCGAGGCATCGAGGGCACCCGTCGCATTACCAGCGGCCCTGATCTCACCACCCAGCACTCCGGTCAGGGAGACGCGGTCTGGGAGTACCGGGTCGAGCCCGGCGAGAGGAACGGACTCGAGAGTCAGAACGGCGGACCAGGGCCGTGACCGGTGCCACGTGCCGGCCCCGCACAACGAGGAGACGTCGCCCGCCAGGCACAGCGAGTCAACGGACACCGCCGTTTCGGATACCGCCACGCGGGCCGGTCTGGTCAGAACGGCGGCACCGATGTCTGCCCGGGCGAGTTCCAGGCGTTCGAGGGTTCCGGTCCACGCGGCATCGGCAACGCCGCCCCTGGCATCGAGCAGCAGGTCCCCGTGCGACCCTGACCAGGCGACTTGGACCGTGTGTTCCGGCGTAGAACCCCGCATGTCGATGTTGGCGCTATCGATGGCGAATCCGCCCGCACTGAACCCCGTCAAGCCGAGGGTCACCTCACCAGTGATCAGGCTGTCCACCGCGACGGCGACACGCCCTCCTACCGCAGCAAGGGCCAGCGAGTCCAGCGCCAGGCCGTCGCCTTCCACCGTCGCATCGATGCGGTAGGCCGAGCGCCGGCCCGACGCTCGGCCCTCGCTGAGAAAACGGCCCCGGAGCGCCGGGTGGAAGTCTTCGAGCCGGGGCAGGTCGACCGAAAAGCGGCCGGACACGGTGTCGGCCCATGCCCCTGAGGCGGTGACGCGGCCGGCGCCCCAGGTCAACCAGCTGTCGGTCAGGTCGATTGTACGGCCGCGAACCTCCGCGTCGATCTGCCCTCCCACCGGCTGGCCCCGAAGGGTCCCGCGCACCGAATCGAGTACCACGGCGGCGACCGGCAGTCGTGACGCTCCCTCCAGGCGCCCCGCACTGGCCGCGAACAGGGTGACGGCGCCAGGCCATGACGTGGAATCCGCAAACAGCGGGGCCGGCTGGATCTCCTCGAGCGCCACCGCCAGGTCCCACACCACCTCGGGGGACCAGGTGACGGCACCGCTGACCTCGGCCCGTCCCCGAAGCATGCTGGCGACGGCATTCTCGATGTCGAACCCGTGAGTAGTGCCGTGGCCGGCAAGGAGCAACTCACTGGGGGGAAGTCGCGGTCCGGCGCCCCGCACCGATCCATCGACGCGATATCCCTCCGTGGTACCCGCGGACCGCAGCAGCGCACTGACGGTGCCGGGCCACGCCGCGGCATCGTTCAACAGGGGACCGTAGGCGAGGCCGTCCAGCGCAACTTCGAGATCCCAGGCCGCCGGCGCCGTCCAGGTCACGGCGCCCTGGACCCGGGCCCGACCGTCCAGTATGTCCGCCGCAGCACTGTCGATCTCGAATCCGTGCTGGGTGCCCCGACCTGCCAGGTGAATGTCGCTGGGGGGGAGTCGGGGCCCGGTGCCGCGCACCGACCCAACGAGCTGATAGCCCTCGAGGTTGCCCGCGCTCGATACGGCCGCGAAGGCCCGTCCCGGCCAGGCCTCCGGCTTGTCGAGGAGCTGGCCGTACGCGATCGAGTCCGCCTCGACCGACACGTCCCAGGACAGCTCTGGCAGCCACGTGACGGTCCCGGACACGATGACCAGTCCGTCCAGTGTCCGGGCTTCGAGCCGTTCCAATGTGGCCTGACGGAGATCACCGGACCCGGCAAACCGAGCCACGACCTCCGGCAGCGACGGTCCCATTGCCCTGGCCCGACCCTCTACCAGGAATGCGTCGCTGGAACCGCCTGCTTGCAGCGAGATGCCATCCACGCGTGCCACGCCTGGTACGTCGATCGCGGCCCGGCGGGCACTGAGCCGGCCGAACTCGATGGGGAATGGCAGCAGCGCCGCTCCCGTGTCCTGGGCCGCCTCGGAGGCGGCGATGCCCAGGGTGTCCCTGTCGCCCGACGTGGTATCGACGGCGATGATCAACCCGACGACGTCGAGCCAGTCGATGACCAGGTGAGGACGGAGCAGAGCGAGTGGCCTCCAGTCGAGCGCGACCGTGTCGGCCGTGATCTCCACCGCGTCGAGCTTCAGACGTACACCCGTCGTGGTCAACGGACCCAGCAGCCGACCCTGCACCTCGGCCACGGTCATATCGATGGGGAGGCGGGGAAGCACGATGCCGACGACCAACCGCGCACCGGGACCCGTAGCGACGAGCGCCAGAACCCCAACCGAGCAGACGATCAGGACGATGCCGACCGTCACGGCGAAGAGGCGGCGGCGCGACATCAGAAGTCGGGCCCCAGGGTGATGTGCACGCGAGTCGGGTCTCCCGGGAGCGACAGCGCCCACGCCAGGTCGAGTCCGATCGGTCCGATGGGGGAGCGCCAACGGACCCCGAACCCGGTTCCGTGAAACAGCGACAGGCTACCGAGGCCGAGGGGCGCATCTCCGGCGTCGTAGAACAACGACGCGCCGAAATCCCCGTAGAAGAAGTAGTTGGCTTCGGCGGAGACGGCGACGAGGACGTCGCCCCCGATGATGTTGCCGGCGTCATCCCTGCCACCCAGGGAGAGATACTCATAGCCCCTCACGCTCCGATCCCCGCCGGTGAAGAAGCGAACGGTGGGCGGCAGCTCACGGAAGCGGTTGCTGACCAGATAGCCCAACTCCGCCCGGGTGATCAGACGCCCGGCGGACAGAAACGGCACGATGGCCTTGGCCGGAATGGTGACCTCGAAGAACGACGCGTTCGACAACAACTCTTCGACGGCCCCGCGCATCATCACGCCGACCTGGGTGCCGCGCCATGCGAAGATCTTGTTGTCCGCCGCCACGTGGGTGACGTTGGCGCTGGCGATGACCAATTTGGAGATCCCGGTGTCGACGGCCCCGACGACGTAGTCCTCCCACGAGTACGCCAGCGAGACCGTTTCCCGGCGCCGTCCCTTGGTGCGGCTGAGGTCGGTTCCCAGCACGAACTTGTTGGTGTTGTAGGACACCGGGTCGAGCAACGCCAGTCCGGTGAACAGGTCGAGTTGCCTGGTCCGCGGATAGGGCGGCGGCATCGAATATCGGGCCGACATGCTCTTCTCGATGCCCGACACCCGAAGGTTCAGGTCGGCATGATGGCCCCGGCGATTCAGGCGCCGGAATTCGGCGTTGAACGTGACGCGCAGATTGGTGTTGGTGCCGTAGCCGACGCCGACGTTGAAGCGCTGTGACCTGCGTGGCGTCAACACGATCGTCACCGGGATACGCCGTCCGTCCGTCGAGTCACGCTCCGCCCGGACGTCCACCTGGGCGAAGTACGACGTGGCGTTCAGACGCGCCTGCACGTCCCGGAGCCGCCTCCGGTCGAACGGCTCACCAGGAGTGATGGTCACGTACCCCTGAAGAATGCGCGGGTCCACCACGTCCTGGCGGATGGTGACGTCTCCGAACGTGAACTGCGGCCCGGTGCTGAGTTGGAGCACGATGTCGGCTTCGGCGGCCACGCGGTCCACGCTGATCTGGGCGCTGTCGAACCGGGCCTCGAGGTAGCCCCGGTTGACGGCTGCCTGTGCCAGCGCGGCCTTGCCCCTCGTGTAGGCGGGGTGCCGCAACGGATCGCCACGAACCAGGGGAAAATCCGCCACCGCCGTCTGAATCACCGAGTCGGCAGCCCCCGGGCCGGTCACCGTGACCGCCACCCGCTGTACCATGGTGCGGGGACCCGGATCGATGGCGAAGGTCGCCGACCAACGGGTCGCGACCGTATCGAGGGTGCTGGTGACCGTCGGTTGGTAGTACCCGAACGGCTGCATGGCGAGTGCGATTTCCTGTGGCGCGCGGTCGTAGAGGCGTCGCAGCCGCACGGTCGCCACCGTGTCCCCCGACCGGGCTGCGGCCGACAGGCCCAGGAGCGCTTGGACGTTGTCGCGAACCGGCCCCTCGATTCCCGTGATCGCCACACGCACCCTGACCGCCCGGGACCCGGCCGCAGAGTCGGCGGCTCGAGCCTGGGCCTGGACCTGTGGGGCGGTCACTGTGGTGGCGATGACGGCGAGGAAGGTGCGCAACATGGGAACTGGCAAGCTACACCGGAATGTGCCGGGCGTGGATGTGGTCAGTCGACGGGCTGGGGTCTCAGTTGTTCCGCCGCCGTGAAGAAGGTCGCGCGGTACCACATCGGCACCAGTGTCCCCGTCAGGGCCACCGAGCCCATCAACATGAACATGACGACGATCTGATAGCGCACCGCGGCCAGGGGCGAAGCGCCGGCGATGATCTGCCCCGTCATCATACCGGGCAGGGCCACGATACCGACCACCATGAGGCTGTTGACCATGGGGATCATCGAGGCGCGGACCGCGCGGCGCACCGCGTCCCGGGTCGCGAAGGTCGGACTGGCGCCCAGAGCCAGGTAGGCCTCCACCTCGGCACGCCGGGCGTCCATTTCGCCCGCCAGCCGCTCGGCCGCCAGGCTGGCGGTGTTCATGGCGTTGCCGACGATCATGCCGAACAGCGGGATCAGATAGCGCGGGTCGTACCAGGGATCGGGACGCACCACCACGGCGCCGATGTAGACCAGGGTGAGGCCGGATCCGATCAGCATGGCCAGGCCGAGAATGCCGTACAGTCGACGCGTGGGCCGGTCCTGACGGTCCGTCGCGGTACGAGCCGCCACCGCGAGCATCACCACCAGCGCCAGCACCACCAGGTACCACCGATCCCACGCGAAGATGTACACCAGCACGTAACCCACCAATGCCAGCTGGACCACGGTACGGATGGCGCCGACCAACAGGTCGCGTGTCAGGCCGAGGCCCTGCCGGCGGGACAGGCCGGCGGCCATGAGGACGAGGCCGGCCGCGAGTGTGAGATCGAGCCACGACAGGTCGATCATGGCGCGCGCGGCCTCGCCGGGCAGCTGGACCGGGATTGCCGGCATCAGGTCACCCGGTCCAGGAAGGCACGCAGGCGTGGATGGTCCGAGGCGAATACGTCCACGGCTGGTCCGGCTTCCACCACGACGCCCGCGTCCAGCATCACCGCGTAGTGGGACAGGCGCTCGGCTTCCTCCAGCCGGTGAGAAGCCATGACGATGGTGAGGCCGCGCTCCGCCAAGGAAGAGACGGTCTGAAGGAGGGTGTCTGCCGTCTCGGGGTCGAGGGACGCCGTGGGCTCGTCCATCAGGAGGGTTTCGGGGCCGGTCATCAGCGCGCGAGCGATGCCGACGCGCTGCAACTGGCCCACCGACAGCCGGGACGCGTCACGGGTCAGCAGGTCCTCGGTCAGTCCCACCGAGCTGACCGTTTCATGCATCGTGGCCTCGACTGTGTCCGGCGCCACGCCCGCGATACCGGCCGCCACCGTCAGGTTGTCGGCCACGGTCCCGGGGAACGGTGTGGCGACCTGGAAGACGAACCCGACCCGGCGCCGCAACTCCCGAACCGGAAACGACATGATTGGCTGTCCGCCGTAGCGGATCTCACCGGTGACGGGATCGTCCAGTCGGTTGAGCAGCCTCAGCAGAGCGCTCTTCCCCGCCCCGGAGGGCCCGAAGAGGGTGGTGATGCCACCCCGTGGCAGCGTCATGTCGAGACTCTCGAGCGTGACGACCTCGCCTCGCACCTGCCGCACGTCATGCAGGCTGAACGCGTGGTCGTGGTCGGAGGGCGCCTCGGTCCCTCGGGAAGGTTCAGACCGCTCTGGTAGCACAGGCATTCCGGAAACCGTATTGTTGATCCCGTCCCCACTTCCCCGTGACCGTATCCGCCATGATGAACGCCGACACCGACGCCCCGCAGCTGCCGGACCGCCCCCACGCGGCCAGGGCCGAGCGGGCCCTCATCGTCGTGGGTCTGCTGGCCATGTTCTTCACCGGCGGCATCGGCCCCGACGGCATGCCCCGATATATCGCCCTCGGTCAGCTGATCGAGGGCCAGCCGATGACCGATCACCCATATTCGATGATCGGGCCGGTGTTGGCTACCCCTCTGTGGCTCCTTGGAAAGCTGTTGGGATCCGCGCGGTGGTGGACGGGCAAGTTCAACTACGTCGTGTTCCTGTTCGGCGTGCTCTGGTTGTGGTCCATCCTGCGACCTCACGTGTCGGCGTCGTTCCTCCGGAAGCTCATCCTCCTGCTCATGGCCGCATCGCTGTTCGGTCGAGCAGCGATGTCGTTCTACGGGGAGATGCTCACGACCATGCTGGTCGCCTGCGGCATCCTGGCATTGTCGTATCGGTCGTCGTGGCTGGCGTGGGGGGCGGTCATCCTGGGTGTGGCGAACACGCCGGCCACTCTGATCGGGCTCGGCGTCTTTGCGGTCGTCTACGCCGTCCACCATCGGCGGGCACGATACCTCGTCGCTCCCGTCCTGGGGACGATCGTGATACTCGCCGAGCGGTGGATCCGCCGAGGGTCTCCATTCCTGTCAGGGTACGAGGGCAACGCGGGCCCTGAAACCATCATGCCCTACTCAGGCGAACCGGGGTTCAGTTACCCTCTCCTGCTCGGCGTCCTGTCCATCTTCCTGTCGTTCGGAAAGGGACTTGTGTTCTTCACCCCGGGCCTCTTTCTGCCGGCCCGCAGGCGACTCGCCGCGCTCCACCCCCCCTTGCGCCTGGCGTATGCCGGATGGATCGCCTTCGTGGTCGGACTGGTGCTCGTGTACAGCCAATGGTGGTCCTGGTACGGTGGGTGGCACTGGGGACCACGATTCTTCCTCGTGGCGTCATGGATCGCCTGCTTCGCCCTCGCAGCCTACCTCGTGCGTCCGTCCACCAGGGCCCTGGTGAACCTGACGGTGCTTGCCGTCGTGATGTGGTCCTTCTGGGTCGGGTTCGACGGCCTCATGCTCGACCAACGCGGCCTGGACTTCTGTACCGAGGCGGCCTACCGCTGGGAAGCGCTCTGTTGGTATGTGCCGGAGTTCAGTCCCCTCATCCATCCGTTCGTCGGTCGACAACCGCTCGACGGCGAGGACCTCGTGGTCCTGCCGTTCATGGTGGCCATCATGAGCGTGGTCACCTTTCCGCTGGTGGCGCTGACGGCACGCCAGTCACGGGACGGACTGATCGCCTGGGTCTCCAGGTACCGGCACGGTTGGAGGGTCTAGCGGTACCGGCCACCTCCGAACTCGTGTCACCGCCCGGCACGCGTGCTAGTCGAAGCTCCGCCGCGAGGGCCGGCACTGGATCCAGTCACGCGGTTCCCCCTCAGCATCGAGCAGCACCGCTCGGTCGCGCGGCACCCGTTCCGGATCCTCCGACGCCAGGTACGCCAGCATCGCCGCGAGCGTCGCATTGTTCTTGAGATCGTCGAACACGATCTTGTCGTAGGTGTCGCGGTTGGTGTGCCAGGTGTACTGGCGGTAGTCCGGGTAGTTGGACTGCAGCCGCCACCCCGGCACCCCGTAGCACAGGAACGACACGTGGTCGCTGCCGCCGCGCTCCTGGGGACCGGGCAGACCCAGCTCGATACTCTCGCTGATGTCCGTGGGGATCTGCGCGATCCAGCGCGCCAGGTTCCCCGACGCCCCCAGCAACCCCTGGGTCTGGATGTACTCGATGCGCCAGGTGCCGTTGTCCTGGTTGAAGGCCACCTGGAGGTTCTCGACCACCTCGGGGTGATCCTCGGTGAAGGCGCGCGACCCGATGAGGCCCTGCTCTTCCGCCCCCCAGTGCCCGACCAGAATGGTGCGCCGCGGGTTGGGGTAGTTGGCCTTGAGGATGCGCATGGCCTCGAGCATGGTGATGGTACCGGTGCCGTTGTCGGTCGCCCCGGTGGCGCCATGCCACGAGTCGAGGTGCGCCGACAGCACCACGTACTCCTCGGGCAACTCGGTACCACGAATTTCGCCGATCACGTTGAACATCGGCACCTCGCCCAGATCCTCGGCCTCGGCGTCGAGCCGGAGCCGGGGCGGGGGCGCCTGACCGCCGTCCGCCAGCCGGTGCAGCAGTCCGTTGTCCTCGCAACTCAGGTCGATCGACACCACATCGCTGGTGTACGTCGAGAAGATCTTGTTGACGCCCCACCCCTCCGACCAGCGCGACGTCAGGATGCCGACCGCGCCGGCCTGCTCCATGCGCTCATAGGCTTCGCGGCCACGGCCCAGCGCCCGCAGCCGGGCGCGCCAGGACCGCTGCGTGGCCATGCGCTGTTCGTGCATGCGCTCCACCGTTCCCTCACGCGCCAGCGCCTTGAGGGCCTGCGGTTCCCGGCAGGTGATCTCCGGTGCGGACACCAGCACGAACTTGCCGGCGACGCTCGGCAACCACGCGGTGGCCTCCTCGTCGGACGTGAACTCCGGCACCGTCACCACGTCACCCTCCACCGGGCCATCGGTCCCGGGGCTCCAGGCCAACAGCTTGGCCTCGAGCGTCTGGACCCTGGGGGCGATGAGATCGACGTGGAGGATGCCCTGGCGCCAGCCGCGCCAGGTGCCGTACTCCTCTCGGCGGACGTCGACACCCCAGTCCCGGTAGGTCGCTTCCACCCAGTCGACGGCCGCGTCGAGGTTGGGGGTGCCGGACAGGCGCGGACCGATCACGTCGATCAGCATGTGGGCCAGCGATTCGGTCTGGGACTCTTCCATCCCGGTCTGCCACATGGCCTTGAGGACGGGGTCTTCGCTGCGGAAACCCTGGGCGCTGACGGCGCCGGCGGTCAGCAGGAACAGTGCGACGGTGACGAGGATCTTGGGCAGATGCCGTGCGGGCATGAATCGCTCCGGAAACGATGGTCAAATGAACGGTTGCAGCGTGGAATATGCTGCCGGACCAGTGGCAGGGGTAGAGCGTCGCGGTACACCCTGGCCCGACGGTCCCATCGCGGTCCGGGTTTCCCGGGGCCGGGGTGGGTGGTGCCGACTCACGCCGACAGCGGAGATCGGTGCCTGACGTCGAGCAGGGCCGCGATGACCAGCACGTGGGTCGTCACCAGGGCCGGCACGACGACGGCCGGGATGAAATAGGTGGCCCCGAATTCCGGATCAGGCACGTGCAGCCACCCCTGGGTCACCGCATTCAGCATGTCGGCCAGGCCCACGACGCTGAAGAGCCAGACCGCTGGTATCGCCAGAGCCGACCCGCGACGGAGCAGCAGAGCCGCGGCCAGAGCCAGAAGCGCCGCCGCCAGATCCCCGTAGGCGGCGGGGAGGGCAAAGCGTGGATCGAGTGCCTCAGCGGTCACGCCGGGCAGCAGGAATGCCAGCCCTATATATCGAAAGGCGTGGAACAGCAGGATCGGCGTCACCGCTTCCGCCAGCGACACGCGCCGCATCCAGGGCCACAGGTACCAGCGGGACACCAGCGTGTAGATCACCAGTCCCAACACGATGCTGAGGGGGAGGGCCAGTTCGGTCATGCGGTCGCGTCCTCGGTTGTCGCCGGGCTCTCACCTAGCCGGTGCAGGAGGTGAAGACGATCGAGTGTCGCCGCCCAGTCGGCGTGGCCAACCCCGGCGACGATGCGGGTCTGTTGAGCCCGCCAGAGTGGGACCGCCGCCTCGAGGACCGCCTCCCCGTCCGGCGCCAGAGAGACCTCGCGGGTGCGGGCGTCCCGGCCCGGCGCGATGGTGACCAGTGAGCGCTCCCGGAGCACCCGCAGATTGCGCGTCAGGGTGGTACGGTCGGTCCCCAGGTGCGTTGCCAGCCGGGAGATCGGCACCGGCCCCAGCTCTCGGGTGGCGGCCAACAGCGTGAACTGCGCGTTGCCGATTCCGGCCGGGGCCAGGGCGCGGTCGTACAGCTGTCCCAGGGCCCTGGCGGCCCTCCGGGCATTGAAGCAGGTGCAGTTGCGGATGAGGTGTTCGGCCTTCATGGCAGCTCCATTACGTGTAACTACACTGATAATGCACCACGGACCGCACCAGTTCCCGGTTGACATGTAAGGTTACACTAACATATTTCCCGCATGCGCCCGGCCTCCGATCAGTCGCCCTTCCACGCCATCGCCGACCCCACCCGGCGCCGCCTCCTGACCATGTTGCGGTCGGGCGCCTGCTCCGCTTCGGAGCTGGCCGAACCCTTCAGTCAATCGCGTTCGGCGGTATCGCAGCATCTCGCGGTGCTGAGGCGCGCCGGTCTGGTGGAACGTGACCGGCAGGGCCGCCACCAGGTGTACCGCCTCAACCCCGGGCCGCTGCGCGAAGTCGCAGACTGGACCGCTGCCTTCGACGCCTTCTGGGACGACAAGCTCGGAGCCCTGGGCCGCTATCTCGAGGAACACGGCAAATGACCAAAGTGCGCACCCTCCGAAAGGAAGTCTTCTATCCCCAGCGCCCGGAGCAGGTCTGGGCCGCCCTCACCACCCCCGAGGCGTTGGCCGAGTGGCTCATGCCCAACGACTTCGTAGCGGAAGAGGGCCGCACGTTCGAGTTCCGGGTGGACGGAATGCTCAATTACTCGGGGATTACCGAGTGCCGGGTCCTCGAGGTGGTCCCGCCGGAACGCCTGGTGTATACCTGGGTGACGAAGATGAAGAACCGGCTCGATCACCCGCCGATGACGTTGGTGTGGACGCTGCGCCCCGAGGGCACCGGTACCCGGCTGATCCTGGAACAGACCGGCCTGGAGCACCTGTCGTGGTGGTGGCGCTTCTCGATGACCCACGGCTGGACCCGGATGCT
>JBDHIK010000238.1:0-2684 GCA_039587475.1 Gemmatimonadota bacterium
GACTGGCCCTAGATGTCGATCGGGCTGTCGGCCGCCTGACTACTCCACACGCTTGGGAGATTGGGCGAAAGATGCAGAGGTCCTCTCTCTCGGTACCCTCGAATCTGGCTGAGGGCCTGGCACGATCGAGCCCACGCGAGAGGGCGCGATTCACGGAGATTGCCCTGTCCTCATCCGCCGAACTCGAGTACCAGCTGCTCTTCGCCCGTGATGCGGGCTATCTCGCGGATGAAGACTATCAAGAGATGAGCACCATGGTCGTGGCGGTGAAGAGCATGCTCACAGGACTTCTGGCACGCATGCGCGAGCGCTGCCCCTGACATCTCCCTGAATTGCGTCTCTCTTCTCGCTCGCCTCTCCTCACTCCTCACCCTTCGTGAGCCGGTAGATCAGGACCGCCGCTCGCTTCGTCATGACGGACATCGAATTGAGGTATACCAATTCCTCGGGCGAGTGCCCTCCTTCCCCCAGGAGGCCCAGGCCATCCAGGCCGTCCACGTAGGGAGCCACGAACGAGACATCCGCCGCGCCGCGCCGCCCGGGGTCGACCATCTCCATCGGTCCGAACCCGAGGTCGCGGCTCGCCTGGTCGAGTTGATCGAACAGCGCCTTGTTGCCGTCAGTGGGGGCCATCGGTGGGTACGAATCCCGAAACCGTATGGTGGCGCTCGTCCCGGGCAGGTGGCGGCTCACGATTTCCTGCATGCGCTGCTTGGCCCGGTCACGCTGCTCGATGGTCAGGGTCCGAAGGTCCCCCGCGACGACGACGCGCTGGGGAATGACGTTGGTTTTGCCGAAGGCCCTGCCGCGGGAGAGCTCGGCGTCGAACTCCACGTCCGTGCCTCCGAGGATGACCCCGCCGCCGAAGGTGAGATACTCTTCGCCGGCCAACTCGCCGTAGAACGCCGCCAGGATCCTGGCAGCCTCGAAGATCGCTCCGCTGCCATACTGCTCGTTGAAGATCAGCGAGGAATGGCCCCGGACTCCCGTCACTTCCAGGTCCCATCCGGTGAACCCGCGGCGGGCGATGGTTGCGGTGTTCATGTGTCCCACGCCGCCCTCGAAACCGAGCGCCACGTCGCTGCGCCGTGCGGCATCGATCAGAGAGGCGCGAGCAACTTCCAACGGATCTCCAGTGTCCTCTTCGTCTCCGGTAAACGCCACGATGATCCGGGTATCCTGAAGAACTCCAGCGGCCTGAAGAGCCTTCAGAGCATACAACACCACGACGTTGCCGCCCTTCATGTCCTCGGTGCCCGGGCCCTCGGCCACGGAATCGCGCCGCACCCACCGCTGGAAAGGACTATCCTCCTCGAAAACCGTGTCCAGATGGCCGATCAATAGAAGGCGCTTTCCCTTGCCACCCTGCTGCTCGGCAAACAGGTGACCCGCTCGGTTCATCCCGGGTGGCATTTCGACCCACTGCGTATCCATACCGATCCCGGCAAAGGCTTCGCCAAAAGCCCGGCCCACCTCCCGAACCCCCTGGGAGTTCATGGTCCCGCTGTTGATGTTGACGACCCGCTCGAGAAAGGCCACGGCCTCCTCTGCTTGGGCATCGACGTACCCGACTATGGCTTGCTCGGTCGAGTCGAGCGTCTGAGCGATGGCGGTCGGGGCACAGAGAACGGCGGCACCTAGAAGGGCACAGAATCGCATGGTCACGGCTGGGATCGAAGGGTTGAAGGGAGCCGCAACTTGTCGGTGAAGCAGACGGGGGGCAAGGGTCCAGGCGGTGCCGGGTCCCCGGCGCACCGACCCCTGGCTGGATGCGGAAGCGCCTGCGGCACGGTAGGTTGGAGGCTCAGGCGGCACGCCGATTTCGCCGGCGACTCGAAGGTGCTGTGGCGATGACCGGCCCGTTGCTCGTCTCCAAGATCGTCGGGCCCCGGACTGGCCGACACGACCATCCACAGCCCCGGACAAGCGAGAGGATCGGCGTTGCGTCTCCCCCTGAGGTGGGCCGTCCCAGGAATCGTTACGATCGCCTCGGCCTGCAGCGATGCGACCGACCCGGCATTGACCGGCCCGCCCAACACCCTGCGGTTCGACGAAGCGACCCGGACGGTCCGCCAGGGCGAGGTCACTCGCTTCTCCATCGCCGCGTTCGACGGAAACGGCCAGGCCATTGCGCCGACGGCCCTCTCATGGCGGGTGGAGCCGGCCGGAGCCGGGGCCGTGCCTCAGGGCAACGGGTTCGTAGGGTACCAGCCGGGTGCCGCCAGAGTGATGATGGGCTGGGGCACGCTGGCGGACACACTGGAACTCACGATTCGCGAGCGCGCCGTTCCCAGCGGGACCCTTGCGCTGGTAGGCCGCGGCTTCCAGATCGGCCCCTGGACCACCGACCTCTGGGTCACGGGCCAGTATGCCTACACCGGGAGCTTTACCCGGGGTCCGTGGCCCGGCAACCGACTCTTCGTCTGGGATGTCAGTGCGCCGGAGAGCCCCCAGCGGCTGACCCCCGTCCAAGTGGATGCGGCGGTCGTCAACGACGTCAAAGTCCGGGCCGACGGACGGGTCGCGGTCCTTACCCATGAAGGCTCCACGGACGGCCGCAACGGGATCACCCTCCTCGACCTCCAGGACCCTGCGGCCCCCACGCGCATCGGCCGGTACGTCGAGGGACTCTCGTTTGGAGTGCACAACGCCTGGTACGACGGCGACTATCTGTACCTGGCGGT
>JBDHIK010000239.1:0-2670 GCA_039587475.1 Gemmatimonadota bacterium
CTCCTGGACGAAGCGGTCTGCGCCGAGGACGGCGGCGAGTTCGGGGCGCAGGACCTTCACGGCGACCTTTCGGTCGTGCTTCAGGTCCTCGGCGAGATAGACGGTGGCCATGCCGCCTTCGCCGAGGCGGCTGAGGATCCGGTAGCGGTCGGCGAGGGCCGAGGAGAGGCGTTCGGTGGACTCGGTCAGTTCTCCATCCTCGCTTCCAATTCCTCGAACCAGTTCAATACCACGAGGATCCGGGTTGGCGCCGACTCCGTACCCGCGGCTTCCGCACCCGGCTCGAGTATTGTCACGATGAACCGCTCCCCGTCGGGGTGCACGTCCCAGCCACCAGATATCCCTGTCTCCAGCACGACCTCAGATTGGTGCACCAGAATGGGGGTCCGCTCTACCGTGACCGAAAGGAGCGAGTGTACGCCACCGGTTCTCCTCCAGTAATACAAGGTGCCGCCGTCAGGGGCCCACCGTGGGTAGTAGCCCGAGGGAGCGACGTTACGCTTGCCCGCCGGAAGAGGGAAATCGTTGAGCCAGAGACCACCACCCGGGTTGGTCTCAGATGACATGTAGGCGGCCAGGCCTCCGTCCGGTGACACGCTCGGATAGGCTTCAATCCACGGGGCCTCGAGGTAGGGCTTGGGGTCGCCGCCACCTTCAAGCGCATGCGTCCAGATGTCCATATCGGCCCCGACGCGGGAGGTAAAGACGATCAGGTCGTCTTCCAACCACTGGTTCGGTGTCAATCGCCCCGGTTGCGAGACGACGGGTATTGCCCCGGAGCTGTTGTCAGCCGGTTTGACATAGAGATCTCGGCGATCAGAGTTCTCACGTTCAGAACTGAACAGGATCCGCGCTCCATCCGGCGACCACACCGGGTCGCGGTTGTCGCCCTCGAACGTGATTTGAGAGTTGGTGCCCCTGAGAAGATCGTACGCGTAGATATTCGCCTGGCCGTCCCGGGTGGGGGCAAAGTCGTAGGCGACGGTGGTCCCATCCGGAGAGAAGGCCGGTGCACCGGCCCAGCCGGCAGCCAGCGGCAAGGTGTCCGCAGCTCCTGGGCGGTCCAGAATGACCAACCGGGATTGCTCGTACCTCAACTCGGGCTCCCCGTCGTGAAGAACGAGCGTTCCGGACCGCGACACGGAGTACCCGCGACTCCCGGCGTCCGATGCAAGACGGTCCAGGATACGCTGGGGACGTCCGGTCACTTGTCTCGTCTCCAGGTCAAACGGGACGGCAAAGAGTCCTCCACTGGCGGGAGTGTACAGGATGTGCCCGGACTCAGCGTAGACGGGGTTGGTTCCATCGGCGATGATGTCCCAGGTGGAATCGGACGCAAAATGGTGAATCTGGATGGCTCCCCGCCTCGGCGAATTGAGTAATCCGGAGCCGTCCGGCAGTACGAACGGTCGCACGCCACCAAGAGAGGGCACATGCACGGGCGGCCCCCCTTCGGCTGGGATGATGTAGTTCCCGCCGGGCCCCCCGAAGGCGATGGTCCCATCGCGTCCCCAATGCGGGAAGTACGGTCGAATCGTCTCGTCGTCCACCAGTGTCATCCGACCGCCCCCCGACACCCCGATCCTGTCAAGCGTGCCTTCCGCATGGTTGCGGTAGACGATCCATTCGCTGTCAGGAGAAAACGAGGGCCGCCAGCCGTTCTCACTACCGGGGATCTTGTGGAAGTCTGCTTCTCCGCGCCGCCGTAGGAAGATGGCTCGTTCGCCGTCAAGCTCGCCCGACACTGCATACATGGATCCGTCCGGCGACACAGTGACGTCCTGGCCAAAGGGACGGACGATCTTCCCGAGGCTCAGATCATGCCTGGTGACGGGAGCCGGGGGTAGTGGGCGCGTCCACGCCATCGCGGCCAGCACCAGCGCGAACATCGCAATGGCTGACGTCGCGACCGCCACCAGTTTCCACGGACCTCTGGGCGCGGCTGCCACCACGGCCTGGGTCGTAGGAGACGTGAACCCCGGGTTTGCCAAGGCTTCAGCGAACGCCCTGGCGTTCTCGAACCGGTCCGCCGGGAGTTTTTCCAGAGACTGGGCGGTGGCTGCCGCGACGTGGGCCGGGACCGCTTTGCGAATCCTGGTCACCGGCGCGGCGGGTTCGGTGACGATTTTCATGATGATGGCCTGGGCTGATCCGCCGATGTGCGGTGGTTCGCCAGTCAGCATCTCGTACAGAACGCTGCCCAGAGAGTAGATGTCGGATCGGCCCGTGATGTCCTTCTCCGCCGTGGCCTGCTCGGGACTCATGTAATGCGGCGTTCCCAGCGAGAGGCCCGTCTCCGTCATCCGCCCGCCGGCCGCCGCACTCACCGCCAGGGCAATGCCGAAATCCGCCACCATGGGACGCCCGTCGTGCAGCAGGATGTTTTCCGGCTTGATGTCGCGGTGGATCACCCCCTGGCGGTGGGCGTAGTCGAGCGCGTCGGCCACTTCGGTCGTGATCCTGACCGATTCGTCGATGCCCAGCTGGGTTTCGCGGTCCAACTTCTGCCTGAGCGTCTCGCCCTCGATGTAGGGCATGACGTAGTAGAGGAACGAATCGGCCTCGCCCGAATCGAACAGCGGAAGGATGTGGGGGTGCTGCAGGTTGGCGGTGGTCTTGATCTCCTGGACGAAGCGGTCTGCGCCGAGGACGGCGGCGAGTTCGGGGCGC
>JBDHIK010000240.1:0-2639 GCA_039587475.1 Gemmatimonadota bacterium
CTAGCTATTTTGGAACGATAGGTCAAGTTTGCAGAGAACCCAGCCCGTGTGGACCAGGCGAGGTGATTCCTGCAGGATGGCAGAATCGACTCCGGCGAGTGCACACCGCCGGGTATCAGGGGTCAGTGGGGAAAGCGACTTGGAGTCGGTGCCGACCCGTGCTACTTGGCGCCCCCGGGCCGCGCCAGTTTCTCGGCCTCGAAGCGCTCTTCTTCCCAGTCGTCGGCATAGGGACCGTAATAGGACACCCAGAACACCTCGGCGGAGGGCCAGACCAGGAGCTCGATTCGAGCCAGGCCGCTGGGATCGTCCCACTCGATGCACCAACTGGCCTCGCCCCGGGCGAAGGCCTCATCGAAATCGACGCCGTCCTGCTCGACTTCACGTTCTTCGCGCGGCTCGATGCCCGGATACCGGGTCGAGATGGTGTCGCGCCATTGGGTGAACAGGGCACTGCAGTCGTCCGCCGAGCGGACCGGCACGACGAAACACCCGACGATCAGGCCACGGGCCTGATGGACGGTGAACTCCGCTTCGACCTGCTGGCCATCGACGGTGCGGAGATAGGCCAACTCGACGGCATTGACGACCGATTCCCGGGCCAGTGGATCGCCCATCTTGTCCCGGATGTCCGACTCCGAGCATCCCCAGGGCATGGCCTCGAAGTGCGTGATGGCCTCGGGTCGGGCTTCGGCGCCGGGAACGGCGTCAGAGGGCGATGTCGACATGGCGGTGGGCCTCGTTATTTCTTGCGGGCGGTCTGGCGCAGCTTCTTCAGCCGGGAAGTTGCCTTCTTCTTGACCTGTGTGACCTGCTTGGCGGCCTTCTTTCGAGCCCGCTTCAATGCCTTCTTGCCACGCTTGACCTGCTTGGCAGCCTTCTTTCGTGTCCGCGAGGACGTCTTGGCCAGGGCCCGCTTGGCCTTCTTGCGGACGGCCTTGGCGCGTTTGGCAACACGTCGCTTGACGGTTCGGGCCTTCTTCTTCACTTGCTTCCCGACGCGCTGGGTCCGGCTGGCCATCGTTCCCTCCGTGGGTATCAGTATCCGCCGTCCGACGGCATGATGAAAGAAAGGAGGACGTACAGAATGAGGCCGGGGAACGCAGCGGACAGCAGGGATACCGCGACGTAACCGACGCGAACCAACGTAGGATCCCAGCCGAGCCATTCGGCCAATCCGCCGCAGACACCGGTGAGGACCTTGTTGGAACTGGACCGCCGCAGCGGCTTCTGCAGTTGGGTGCCCATCGGCGACTCCTGGTCGAAGGGTACGTCTAGCAATATGCCCCGAGGAGGGGTTCGGGGCTATGGGGGGACCGGACGGTTCGGTGGAACTGGTCGGGCCACCTCGGGTGGCAGCGGTTACTTTTCCGAGGGAATCACCACGACCGGAGAGTGACCCAGATGTACACCTGCTCCATGTGCCCGGACGTTCGGCAGGACGCTCCAGGCGCGTGTCCCCACTGCGGCATGGGACTCGACAAGGAAGTCGAGGCCCCCGCCACGACGACGACCTACGTCTGTCCCATGCATCCCGAAGTCGTTCAGGATGCCCCAGGGTCCTGCCCCGTCTGTGGCATGGCCCTCGAGGCCACCGTCGTCACCGTCCAGGAAGAGGCCAACCCGGAACTCCTCGACATGACCCGGCGGCTCTGGGTCAGTCTGGTCTTGGCGGTCCCGGTTCTCGTGCTCGCCATGGGGCCGATGGTCGGTCTGCCGATCGAGCGTGTCATTTCACACCCGCTGAGCCGGTGGTTGGAACTGATTCTGGCGACCCCGGTGGTCGTATGGGGGGCCAAACCGTTCTTCGAGCGCGCCTGGGCCTCCGTGGTGCACCGTAGCCCCAACATGTTCACGCTCATCGCCATGGGGGTCGCCGCCGCGTATGGGTTCAGCCTCGTGGCGGTTGTCGCGCCGGGGCTCTTCCCCGAGGCGCTCCGAGGTCCGGACGGCTTGGTCGGGGTGTACTTCGAGTCCGCGGCCGTGATCGTGGCATTGGTGCTCATGGGCCAGGTAATCGAACTGCGGGCCCGTGGAGCGACAACGAGCGCCATTCGAGGGCTCCTCGAGTTGGCACCGCCCACGGCTCTTCGAATGACCGATTGCGGCCACGAGAAGGAAGTGCCCCTCGATCAGGTGCAGGTTGGGGACAGACTCCGTGTGCGGCCGGGTGACAAAGTGCCGGTGGACGGCGTGGTGGTGGAAGGGGCCAGCGCCATCGACGAATCGATGTTGTCGGGTGAGCCAATCCCCGCAGAAAAAGTCGAGGGTGGTACCGTCACGGGCGGCACGGTGAATGGCACCGGGAGTTTCATCATGCGGGCGGAGCGGGTCGGTCGGGAGACGGTGCTGGCGCAGATCGTCCAGATGGTCAGTGAAGCCCAACGGAGCCGCGCGCCCATTCAACGGATCGCTGACGTCGTGTCAGGTTACTTCGTGCCGGCGGTCGTGTTGGTGGCCGTCGTGGCGTTCATTGCCTGGAACCTGGTGGGGCCGGAGCCTCGCATGGCCCACGCCATCGTGGCGGCCGTGGCGGTCCTGATCATCGCGTGTCCCTGCGCGCTGGGGCTGGCCACGCCGATGTCGATCATGGTGGGTGTCGGTCGCGGGGCCACGGCCGGCGTGTTGATCAAGAACGG
>JBDHIK010000241.1:0-2633 GCA_039587475.1 Gemmatimonadota bacterium
GGTGATGTTGCGGGCGTTGCAGCACCACTTGTCCTGGCCGGCCCCAAGCTTGTTGTCGAAGACGTTGTAGGACCCCTCGTGCTCCTCGAAGGAGGACTTCTCGTTGGCCACCGCGTCGACGAAGTTCCAGCCGCGCTCGGCCAGTCCGTCGCCCTCCACCAGTGGATCGCGCCGGTCGTCGCCGTCGTCCTCTGGGTCGGTGAGGTCCCCGCCAAGGAGAGCCTCGGTCCCGGTGCCCAGCGAGGTCAGAACCGCGTCGCCAAGAAGGCAGCTCGGCGGAAGCCCGCTCGCCAGCGCCCCAATCTGCGCCTCGCTCAGGTTGCGGTCGAAGATCGCGAAGTCGTCGATGCTGCCGTTCAGGCTGTTGCCCCCGCCCCCGTCGGAGCCGATCGAGAGAACCCCGTTGAAGTCCTCGTTCGGGTCACCTCCTCCTGCCTCGGCGACCAACTCGCCGTCCACCCAGATCTGGCGGTTGCCGGAGCTGTCCTTCTGGACGACGATGTGCTGCCACTCGTTGAGCCGGATCTGGCCGTCCACCGTGAGGCGCTCGCCGCCACCGCAGCAGCCCGACTGGTCGAAGAAGATGGTGCCATTGCCCCATGGCGCGTGGGCCTGGATGCCGCGCTCTCCCGCACTGGAGCCGGGGGCCGTCACCCAGAAGCTGCTGTTGTTGCCCTGCTCGCGGTTGTTCTGCCACCACGACACCGAGTAGCCATTTGAGCCGTTGATGGCGTCGAAGTGACCGCCCTCCGGGGTCACGATGCGCGAGCCGTCGTTGTTGCCACCGAGGTCCACTGCCCCGCCGTTGAGGCCGTCCGGCGTGTAGGCCGCGTTGCCGGCCGCGGAGCCGTCCGGGGCCACCGCCCACGGGTGGGCCTGCCCCACATTATCCGGATCGTTGAAGTCGAAGTAGGCGAGGAGGCGCAGTTCCGGTCCACTGTCGGGATCGTTCGGGTCCGAACCGGCCTCGATTTCCTCGGCGTCGCCGAAGCCGTCGCCATCGCTGTCGCCGGCCAGCGGGTTGGTGCCATGGACGTTGATTTCGTCAAAGTCATTCAGCCCGTCGCCGTCGCTGTCGGAGTTGTTTGGATCGGTGCCCGCACTCTTTTCCTCCCCGTCACTCAAGCCGTCATCGTCCGAATCAGGATTGGTTGGATCGGTTCCGCCATCGAATTCCTCAAGGTCGGAGCAACCGTCGCCATCAAAGTCGCCGGTGTCGGAACCCGGCCCGGGCCCGTCCTTCAAGCCGGTTAGGTTGTTTCGGTCTTCGGTGAAAGCATCCTCCCAGACATCGGGGAGGTTATCCTCATCGGAATCACTCAGGTTGATGGGTGCTTCGCCAGCTGCCAGGCGAATGATCAGGTCCTCGCTGAGCACCTGGTTGTAGACGAGTGCTTCATCCAGACAGCCCCTGAAGGGCGCCTCTCCATTGTTGCGGCCTCCGATGATGAGGTTTCCGCCTCCCTGAGGTCCATTCTGGTCGAATGGGCCCCCGCCCAGGACACCGTCAAGGAAGACCAGGGCGGTATTGGTCGGGCCATCGTAGGTGAACGCGGTGTGATACCACTGGCCCTGGACAAGGACCGTGTTGGCATTGAAGTCCGCCCCCCAGTGGGCGGTGTGCAGGACTCCCCCATTTCGGATCCCGTTATGGATTCCCTGGTTGGTTTGTCCCCAGACGAATCCTTCTCCGCCTGCCGATCCTTCGGCCTTGAGCCAGGCCGAGAGCGTGTAGCTGCCGTCGGGATTGGAGTCGCGGTGGGCGAGCATGCTGGGAACGTCGATGCCGGGAATGTTGAGGAACCCACCGGCGAACAGGGCGGCTCCGCCGGGAGTGGAGGACCCCGGGGCTCCGGAGACCAGAGACACATTCCCATTGGCGGTCGCGTCGTTACCATTGCCGGACTTGTCGGCGAGCGGACCACCGCCCGCATCCTCGAAGTTGAAATAAGCGAGGGGACTGGGCAAGGGCGGGATGCTTTGGACCACCACGGCCTGGAGGACCGGGTTGTGGTCGGTCCCGCCGAGAGGCGGGTTTCCTCCAAGTTGCTCCTGCAGGAGGATATTGACGATGCCGTCGGCCGGGGCCTCAACCACCCCACGCCAGCCAAAGCTGTTGTCGGGGGTGAAGCTGTCGCGCCCGACCACGCCAGCCGAGCTGTAGTTGTCGGCGACGAGGACGTCTTCGATCGAAATGTCGTGAGAGCGGATGCGGTTGCGTCCCTCGTTGGTGAGGATCAGGATTTCGTAGGCGGCGCCGGGAGTGAGTCCCTCGATGTCAACCGCGACCGGATTGGGCGCTCCGTTCCAGCGGATATCGCTCATGATCGCGGCGAGGTTGGCGGCCGAATCGCCTTCGCCTCCGGTGAAGTTGGGCGGCGCAGTCCAGCCGTTGATCTGGTTGGGGGCGGTGGTGGTGACGGTGACCGCGCCATTGGTGACGCTGCCGCCGCCGGGCTGCTGACCATCGGTCTGGAAGGTCACGCCATTCACGTCCCGGTCCATGTCGCCGAAGAGATCGACCGCGATGACGGCATGGTCGGGTCTCAGGTTGAGGTCATCGGGACCGTGGAACTCGAAGACTTCACCGACGAGAACGACGGTGTCCCACTCCACATCGGGATTGAGCGGAT
>JBDHIK010000242.1:0-2629 GCA_039587475.1 Gemmatimonadota bacterium
CGCCGCGCCAACACCCGCACCAGGAGCCGCGGGGTCGCCACGATGCCTACCGTCATGAAGGCGTCCATGAACAACACCGACAACGGAATGCGCGAATCCGTGACGCCGAGCCCCGGCAGGATCAACACGCCGAGGACGAAGCCGAATCCAGCCGCAATGAGGCTGGCGCGGATGATGTCCTCGAGTTCGGACACCCCGGCGTGACGCCACAGACGCTGATAGAGGCCCTGGGAATAGAAGGTCGCCAGCTTGAGTGGGACGACCAGGGCCGTGAATAGCAGAGCGGCAGTGAGTTGGCTGTCCGGCCAGGTCCATCCTTCGAATCGAATGGCGAAGGCGAGGGCCACACCGGCCGCGAGGAGAAGCGCGTCGGAGAGAAAGAGGTAGCGGTTCCTGATCCAGTTCCGCTCGTTCTTGGTCATCAGATGCCTGGTGGAGGGCGACAAGGCAATGGCACAAGAAAGGCCCGTTGGCCGTCAGTGTCAACCCATTCGCATCATTGAAGTTAGATCGCCATGGGGGCGTAGGCCGCCCTTCCGTGCGGTCCCCTCAGCTCAGAGGACGGCTTGGTCCGGAGGAATCTTGGGGGGCACCGCCACCCGGGTTGGGGCGCGCGGCGGACTCCAGCCCGTGGAACCATTGCGCGGTCGCCTCCAACCCGCGTTCCATGGAGTCAGGAGGCCAACCTACGAGGAATCCCCGTAGCTTCGCCGAGTCGACGGTCAGAGAACCGAGTAGACGATCGACCTGCGGCGAGGTCAGCGGCGCCGGCAACACGTGGGACAGGACATCCCCTGCCCTTCCGGCAGCACGAAACAGCCACGGCGGTACCGGAACGAGCCTCGGCTTCCTGCCCAGGGCCCTGGCAATGTGGCGCACCAGTTCGGGGGTCGAGACGGGGGCTCCGTCCCCAACCAGAAACACCTCACACCCCTCCAGATCGCGTTCTACCAGTCCGGCAATGGCCGCGACGACATTGTCGGAGTACACCAGACTCCTGGCATTCCGAATGGCTCCCAGGGGCAGAGGGACCCCGCGATCGATGGCCGTCAGCAACCGAAGGAAGTTGGCCCCGACCCCAGGCCCATAGACCAGCGGGAGACGCAGGATGGCGCCAGACATCCCGGCGCCACATGCCCGGGCGACCACCTCCTCCGCCTCGAGCTTGCTGATCCCGTATGGGTCCACGGGGTCGGGAACGGAGGCTTCCGTCCAGGGCTGGTCGTTCCCTTCTCCCATGGCTTTGACCGAACTGGCGAGGATGAACCGGGTCACCCCGGCGGCCCGAGCCTCTTCGACGAGGCAACGGGTCCCCTCCACGTTCACACCACGGTACGACTCCAGCGCGTCGCCCGGGGTATCGTCGAACCGGTGAACCCGGGCCGCAAGGTGCACGACCGTGTCAGCCCCTCTGACGGCACTTCGGATCGCGTCCCGTTCCGTCAAGCCCCTGGCCCGGACGAGAGCCACTTCGGGAGGGAGGTCAGGGGACGCCTGCCGCACCAGCGCCCGCACCGGGCGTCCGGCGGTCACCCACCGGTGGATGACCCGTCGCCCCAGAAACCCCGTGGCGCCCGTCACCAGGGTGGTGCTCATCGGAGCTCGCCCCGTTCCCGGCAGCGTTCTTCTACGGTGGCCTCGATGAGTGCCAGATACCGATCGGCCAGAACCCGCCGCTCGTAATGGCTCCGGACGTAGTCCCTCCCCGCGGTCCCCATGGCGCTCCGCTCATCCTCCGGAAGGCGGCGCATCTCGATGATGGCCTTGGCGAGCGCGTCCCCGTCGCCGGGCGGCACCACGGTGCCGCCACCGCTGTCCTGCACGATACGGCGCCCCTCGCCATCGAGCGAAGCAATCACGGGCCGCCCACAGGCCATGATCTCGAAGATCTTCGAGGGCACCGTTTCCTGGAACACCGGGATCGGGGCGAGCGGGACCAGGCAGGCGTCACAGGCGTTGTAGAAGTCGCGCGTGGCGTCTTTCGGGATCGGGTCGTGCACCGTCACCAGGGGGGACAAGGGTCCGCCGCGGGCGGCGATGTCGCGCTTCGTCGGACCGTCGCCGGCCAGCACGAAACGGACGTCCCGGTGGCCTTCCGCCTGCAGCCGTACCGCGGCGTCGAGCACGACCTCGAGACCCTGCCCAGCTCCGAAATTGCCCAGGTACCCTACCAGGAATTCACCGTCGTTCCGTCGCAGCGAATCGAGCGGGGGCCGTTCGACGATTCCCGGGGCGTAGCGTTCCGAATCGACCCCGTTGGGGATGACCACGATGCGATCGGGTGAAACCCCTTTCGTCTCGATGCGGCGCCCGAAGGACTCGGTCACCACCACCACCCGCGTGGCTCTCCGGAGGAGCGCCCGCTCGAGCGCGAACAGCGCGTTGGCTGGCCGGCCGCGCAACAGCCCCATCCCCGCCAGGTAATCAGGCCACAAATCCCGGACCTCCAGAATGAGAGGTACCCGGTGAAACCAGCTGAGGAAGGCCCCCGACACGTGGGGAAAGAACGGTGGCGAACTGGCGATCAGCGCGTCGCACGCCGCCAGGGCCGGCACGCCGCGCAGACCACTGAGGCCCATGAAGGAGAGGTTGTTCGCCAGGGTCCGTGCGAATCCATGCCTGGGGCTGG
>JBDHIK010000082.1:0-19958 GCA_039587475.1 Gemmatimonadota bacterium
ACCGGCCGGTGCGGCAGGTTGTCCGACCCGGTGTACTCCAGCTCGAACCGCTCGGGCAACTGGAAGTCCAGTTGCACCGTGGGGCCCTGCCACAGGCGCCCGATGGCGTCCTCGAACTTGATGTCGATTTTCGGGCCGTAGAAGGCGCCACCCCCGGCGTCAATGTCGTAACCGATCCCCAGACGCTGCAAGGCCCTTTCCAGCAGGGCTTCCGCCTCATCCCAGGTGGCGTCTTCTCCCAGACGCTCCGGAGGCCGGGTGGAGACCTCGAACGACAGCTTGAATCCGAATGTCTGCCGCACCAGCCGGTCCACCTGGTCGAGGCACAGGAGGATCTCGTCTTCGGCCTGCTCCATGGTACAGAAGATGTGGCCGTCGTCCATGCAGAGCCCGCGAACCCGCAACAGCCCGTGCAGGGTCCCGGATTTCTCGTTGCGATAGACGTTGGCAACCTCCGACAAGCGCACGGGCAGGTCCCGGTAGCTGCGTTGCTGGGACTTGTAGATCAAGGCGTGCATCGGGCAGTTCATCGGCTTGACGCGGTAGCGGACGTCTTCCGCCTCATCGGCGCCGGCCGCCATCGGCGGGTACTGCACCGCCTGGTACATGGGGAGGTGGCCGGAAATCTTGAACAACTCTTCGCGGGTGATGTTGGGGGTGTAGACCAACTCGTAGCCCGAGGCCAGGTTGTCGTCTTCCACGAAGCGGGACAGCAGCCATTTGATGCGGGCACCCTTGGGATGCCAGAACACCAGGCCCGGACCGACCTCTTCCTGTGTGGAGAACAGCCCCAGCTGCTTGCCCAGCACCCGGTGGTCGCGCTTGCGCGCCTCCTCCAGCCGGTGCAGATGGCTCTCGAGGTCCTCGCGCTTGAACCAGGCTGTCCCGTAAATGCGTTGCAGCATCTGGCGGTTCTCGTCACCACGCCAATAGGCGCCGGCCGTGCTCAACAGCTTGAAGTGCTTGAGGCGGCCGGTGCCGGGCATGTGCGGTCCACGACACAGATCGGTGAACGGACCGTCGGTGTAGACCGAGATGGTTTCGTCCGCGGCGAATTCGTCGATCCGCTCCAGCTTCAAGGGATCGTCGGAGAACCGATTCACCGCTTCCTCGCGGCTCACCACCTCGCGTTCGAAGGCGTAGTCCTTCTTGGCGACCTCGACCATGGCGGCCTCGATGGCCTCCAGGTCGTCGGGCGTGAACGGCGTCGGCACCTCGAAATCGTAGTAGAAGCCGTCGGCGATGGCCGGGCCGAACCCGATCCCGGCGCCCGGGTAGAGTTCGCGCACCGCGGTGGCGAGGATATGGGCCGTGGAGTGCCGCAGCACGTCGAGCGCCTGAGGATCCCGATCCGTCAGAATGGCGAACTCGGCATCGGCCTCGATCGGGAAGTCGAGGTCGCGCACCTCGCCGTCGAGCCGGACCGCGAGGGCCGCCTTGGCCAGTCCGGGCCCGATGTCGGCCGCCACTTGCGCGCCGGTCGCGCCGGGCGCCACCTCCCGGACGCTGCCGTCCGGCAGCGTCAGTCGCACCGCGCTCATGCGCCCCCCGTCCCGATGGGGATCACGGCCGGCGGCGTGTCCGGGGCGAACAGAAAGAACATCACGATGCCCGCGCCGATGACCAGGGCCACGACGATCCAGCGCGCCAGTTCGGGCCGGGCCTCCGGCTGTTCGTCAACCATCTCGATGGCCTCCCAGTGTGAGCAGCCCCGAAATTCCGGGGTCCCCGAAACGTGTTAACTTAACCGCAGCGCCAATCGAACTGTAAGAGGAAAGGGATGTCGTTGCGTCGACTCGGCGGACTCACCGAACTGTTGGGCTGGATGGCCCTCGGCGTGAGCGCCGGGGTCACCCTCGGGTTGCTGCTGGGCGAACGCCTCGAAACCCCGCGGCCCCGCGCCCCGTTGCCGGATGACGGGCACCCGAGCGGCGCCGCCGGTTCGTCCCGGACCCTGCAGCGGTCGCTGGCCGACCACACCGACTTCGGGACCCTGGACCTCACGGTGCGGCCGGTGACCCCTGGGGTCGTGGAGCTCATCGGTTGGGTCCAGGATCGGGCCACCCGCGCCGAGGTCATGCGATTCGCCCGGAATCTGCCGGGCATCGACAACGTTCACGACCGACTTCTGGTCCACGGTGAGGACGACCTCGCCGGGGGCGCCTCCGCTCCCTCATCCACGCTGACATGACCCACGACTTGCCGTCGCGCTACGACCCCTCCGACATCGAACAGGACCTGTACCGCTGGTGGACCGAGCGCGGGGACTTCCGCGCCAGCGCCGACGGCGAGCGCCGGCCCTACGTGATCATGATGCCGCCGCCCAACGTCACGGACCGGCTGCACATGGGCCACGGCCTGAACAACACCATTCAGGACGTGCTGATCCGATTCGAACGGATGCGCGGGCGAGAAGTCCTGTGGCTGCCGGGGACCGACCACGCCGGCATCGCCACCCAGAACGTCGTGGAACGCCTGCTGGCCAAGGAAGGCAAGACCCGATTCGACCTGGGGCGCGACGCCTTCGTCGAGAAGGTCTGGCGCCACGTGCACGATACCGGCGCCCAGATCCTGGAACAGCTCAAGGCCCTCGGCGCCAGCTGCGACTGGACGCGGACCTACTTCACGCTGGACGACGGCCTGTCCCGCGCCGTGCGCGAGACCTTCGTCCGGCTGTTCGACAAGGGTCTGATCTACCGCGGCCACTACATCATCAACTGGTGCCCGCGCTGTCTGACGGCCCTCTCCAACGAAGAGGCCGAGAAAGAGGACGTGGCGGGCAAGATCTGGTACCTGCGCTATCCGCTGGCGGACGGATCGGGTCATATCGTCGTCGCCACGACCCGGCCGGAAACGATGCTGGGAGACACGGCTGTCGCGGTCCACCCCTCGGACGAACGCTACGGCCACCTGGTGGGGACGGACATCGACCTGCCGCTGACCGGCAGGCGCATCCCCGTCGTAGCCGACGATGGTGTCGACCCGTCGTTCGGAACCGGGGCCGTCAAGGTGACCCCGGCCCACGACCCGCTCGACTTCGAGATCGGTCAACGCCACCAGCTCGACACCCTGGTCGTCATCGAAGCGGACGCCACCATGAGCGACTCCGTGCCGGACGACCTGGCCGGCCTGGACCGCTACGACGCCCGCCGGCGCGTCGTGAAACAGTTCGAGGAATTGGAGCTCCTGCAGAAGATCGAACCCCACCAGCACGCGGTCGGGCACTGCTACCGCTGCGGTACCGCGGTGGAACCCCGGCTCTCGGAGCAGTGGTTCGTGCAGATGGCGCCGCTGGCCTCCCCGGCCCTGGACGCCTACCAGGATGGCCGCCTGACGTTCCTCCCCAAGCGACGCGGCGAGGACTACGCCCAGTGGTTGGAGGGCATCCGCGACTGGTGCATCTCGCGCCAGTTGTGGTGGGGCCACCGGATTCCCGTCTGGTACTGCGACGACGAAGGGTGCGAGGCCGAGCTCCACGTGAGTCGGGACGACCTGACGACCTGCCCAACATGCGGCGGCCCGCTACGCCAGGACGACGACGTGCTCGACACCTGGTTCTCTTCCTGGCTGGTGCCGTTCAGCAGCCTCGGCTGGCCCGACGACACCGAGGACCTGCGGCGCTTCTACCCGGGAGACGCCCTGACCACGGCGCCGGAGATCCTGTTCTTCTGGGTGGCGCGCATGATCATGGCGGGCCTGGAGTTCAAGGGCGAGGTGCCGTTCTCCACCATCTACCTCCACGGTACGGTGCGGGACACCCAGCACCGCAAGATGTCCAAGTCACTCGGCAACGGCATCGACCCGCTGGAAGTGGTGGAGCGCTACGGCGCGGATGCCCTGCGCTACACGCTGGTGTCCGGCATGGCGGTCGGCACCGACCTGATCCTCGACCCCAACGACCTCGACTCCTCGTTCGCCGCCGGGCGCAACTTCGCCAACAAGCTGTGGAACATCGGCCGCTTCGTGTTGGGCAACCTGCCGGACCCGGTGCGCCCCCTGGTCGGTCCGCGGAGCGACGCCGTGCGCCGGGAAGAACTGACGCTGGCCGACCGGTGGATTCTGGCGCGCTGCGAGGCCACCGTCGTGGCCGCCACCAAGGCCTACCAGCAGTTTCGCCTCAACGAGGCCGCGACCCTGATCTACCACTTCATCTGGTCCGACCTGGCGGACTGGTACCTGGAACTCATCAAGCCGCGGCTGTTCGGCGATACGCCGGGTGGCGACGTGGCCCGGGCGGTCGTGGCCCAGACCTTCGACGTCGCGCTACGGTTGCTGCACCCGATCACGCCGTTCATTACCGAGGCGCTGTGGCGCCGGTTTCCGGGTCGTCCGGAGGATGCCTCCATCGAGGTGGCCCCATGGCCCGAGAGTGACGCCCGGGCCCGGGACGACGAGGCCGCCGCGGCCTTCGGCCTGGTGCAGGAACTCGTCACCGCCGTGCGAGCCATTCGCGCCGAATACGACGTCGCCCCGGGAACCGAGGTGCGGGTCTGGGTGTCGCGCCATGATGAGGCGTTCGACGCCGAAGCGGGCACCATACGCCGCCTGGCCAAGGTCAGCGCTATTCATTATGAAGCGCACGCCGACGAACCCGGCGGCCACGCCGTCCTCAGCGACGGGACCGGGGTGTTTCTCCCCCTGGGCGATGCCATCGACCTGGACCGGGAGTGCGGCCGCCTCGGCGCCGAGCATCAGCGCCTCGCCAAGCTCATCGTGGGGCAGGAGAAGAAGCTGGCCAACGAGCAGTTCCTGACCCGTGCGCCCGCTGAGGTGGTCGCCACCGAGCGGAAGAAGCTCGGGGCCTGGCAGGATCAGGCAACGGCCCTCGACCAGAAGCGGCAGTTGCTGGGCTGCCCGTGACCCGGCACCGGCTGGACGGGGGCGCCAGGACCCTGCGTCTGGTCCCATTCACGATCGCCGCGCTCGCCTGCGCCAACATCGAGTCCCCACCGGGCGGCCCGCCCGACCAGGCCCCTCCTCTGCTGCTCAGGACGGTTCCCGAGTCGCTCGGTGTCTATCCCGATTTCGACGGCAGCGTGGAGTTCCACTTCAACGAGGTGGTCGCCGAAGGTTCGTCACCGAATCTCGGGTTCGGCACCGGAACACTGGAAGGACTCATCGTCCTGTCCCCCGGTGAGGGCGTGCCGCGCGTCGACTGGAAACGCGACAAGGTCGGGGTCCGACCCCGGGAGGGATGGAAGCGGGACCGGGTCTATCGCATCGAGCTGCTGCCCGGCATCACCGACATCGACCGGAACCGCAGCGAGGCCAGGACCACCCTGACGTTCGCGACTGGCGGACTGCCTCCAACCGACACCCTGCGAGGCACGGTCATCGACTGGGTCCGGGGGGCGCCAGCCCGCGGCGCGCTTCTGCTGGCAACCCTGCTGCCGGATTCGCTCACCTACCGCACCTACACCGATTCGGCGGGACGCTTCGTCTTCGGACCGCTGCGGCGCGGCGAATACCTGGTGCACGGGGTCATCGATCAGAACAACAACGCACGAATGGATTCCCGGGAATCGTTCGATTCGGTGCGGGTGGCCGCCGGCACCAGCGAGGCGGGAACCATGTGGACCTTCCCGCACGACACGACCGGCCCGCGCCTGACGCAGACGTCGCCGTCGGACAGTCTCACGGTGGTCCTGACGTTTTCTCAGTCGCTCGATCCGTACCAACGTGCCGACAGCAGCCTGGTACGGGTGGTGCTGCTGCCGGATTCGATTCCCGTTGCCGTGGCCAGCCTGCTGCCCCAGGCTGAGCACGACAGTCTGTACCCGCGTGTCAGCCGGGCGGATTCCCTGGCCGCGGATTCGACAGCCATGGACTCGACCGCGCTGGACACGCTCGCCGTCGACACCACGCGACGCGATTCCGTGCCGGCCGTCGATTCGCTCCCCATCCTCGACCCCGGGGCGGTCAGTCCCTTCGATGGGCCACCGCCCGTTCAGGTGCCGGGCGCCATCGCGCCGGTGGACAGCGGAGTGCAGGCCATCCTCGACGAGCGTCCGCGCCTGTTCGACCGGCTGTACCTCCGGCTGGTCGACCCGCTGGAACCCGAGGGCCGCTACTTCGTCGAATTCGTCGGCATCCGCAACGTGAACGGCGTGGCCGGGGATGGCGGCGCCGGGTTCGTGGTCCCGCTGCCACCGCCGCCACCTCCCATCCCCGAGCCGGAGACACCGGCGGACTCGCTCGACGTCGGGAGCGACAACCTGGAGGCTCCCGCCGACAGCTCGGCAGGAGTGGAACCGGCGCCCGCCGAGGATGTGGAGCCGTGAGTGACCCGCGGCGTCAGTTGCCCTCGGTCGATCGGGTGCTGCAGCTCCCGGCTCTCGAAGCCCTGTTGCGGGACACGCCCAGAACGCTGGTCGTCGAGTCGGTGCGCACGGTGTTGGAGTCGGCCCGGCGCGGTGACGGGCCGGCCCCGGCAGACTGGGCCACATCGGTGAGCGAAGAGATCGACCGGCGTATGGCGCCGTCGCTGCGGTCGGTAATCAATGCCACCGGCGTGGTACTCCATACCAACCTGGGACGGGCTCCGCTGGCACGGGAGGCCATCGAGGCGGTGGGCGCCGTCGCCGCCGGGTACAGCACGCTCGAGTTCGACCTGGCCGAGGGCGTCCGTGGCAGCAGGTCCGATCACTGCCGTGGCCTGCTGACCGAGCTCACCGGGGCCGAGGACGCGCTGGTCGTCAACAACGCGGCCGGGGCGCTGGCGCTGGTGCTCAACGCCGCGGCGGAGGGCGCCGAGGTGATCATCTCCAGGGGCGAGTTGATCGAGATCGGCGGATCGTTCCGCATCCCCGACATCGTCGTGAAGAGTGGCGTCCATCTGCGCGAGGTGGGCACCACCAACCGGACCCATCTGGCCGACTATGCCGACGCCGTGGAGGCGCGCACCGGCGCCATCCTCACCGTGCACCGATCCAACTTCGAGCAGAGCGGGTTCGTCGCGACTCCGGGTCCTGCGGAACTGGTGCACCTGGCCAGCGAGCACAAGCTGCCGTACCTGCACGACGTGGGCAGCGGTTTGCTCCTGGACCTGTCATCGTGGGGGCTCCGCGGCGAACCGTTGGTGCGGGAGGCCGTCGCCACCGGCGCCGACGCCGTCGTCTTCAGCGGCGACAAGCTGCTGGGCGGGCCGCAGGCGGGCTGTGTGGTCGGCACCTCCGACCTGATCGAGCGCTGTCGTTCCAACCCCCTGGCCCGGACACTTCGAGCCGACAAGATGACGTTGGCCGCCCTGGCGGCAACGTTGCACCTCTACCGAGACGGCGACAGCGCTCGCCGCGCCATCCCGGTGCTGCGCATGCTGACCGCCGACCCCGAGGACCTGTCCCGGAGGGCCCGGGCCCTGGCCGATGGGATGCCGGACGCTCTTCAGCCCGGAGTCCAAGCCGGTCAGTCGGCCGTGGGCGGCGGCGCGTTCCCCGAGGCGCCACTCCCCACCACGCTGGTGGTGCTGTCCGTCGAGCAGCCCCAGGCCCTGGCCGGCGCACTCCGCACCGGGGCGCCATCGGTCATCGCCCGCGTGGCCGGGAACGCCCTGGTGCTCGATCCCCGCACCATCGAACCGCACCGTGATGCCGAGGTGGTGGCCGCGGTCACGAAAGCCAGCCAGGCGTGACGCTCCGGCCCGCGGTGTTTCTGGACCGGGACGGAACGCTGGTGGACGACCCAGGATACCTGTCGGACCCGGGCCTGGTGAAGTTGCTGCCCGGCACCGGACCGGCTCTGGTCAGGCTGGCCGGGGCCGGATACGCCCGGGTCGTGGTGACCAACCAGTCGGGCATCGGGCGCGGCCTGTTCACCGAAGAGGACTTCCAAGAGGTGACGGCCCGCCTGGCCGCGCTCCTGGACGAGACCGGCGCCGGCCTGGAGGCGACCTACCACTGCCCGCACGCCCCTCGCGCCGATCCCACGACCTGGGGCTCGACCCGGCACGGAGCTGGTGGGTCGGCGACCGGATGACCGACCTGACACCCGCGGCCGCGCTGGGGGGCGGCGGGGGCCCGGGCCGGGCCATCCTGGTGGAAACCGGCATGGGCCTGACCCAGGTCCCGGCCGCCGAAGCGGCCGGCCTGCCCCATGTCACTGGGCTGTCCGAAGCGGTCGATTTGATCCTCGACACGGTCATGTAATCGGGGACTGACTTCTCTCAGGCGCACCCTTATTTTCCGGCCCATGACGTTGCGTGTCGCGGTGTGCGTGTCGGGTCGGGGGAGCAATCTGGCGGCGCTGCTGGAAGCGGTCGCCCCGGCGCCGGAAGCGAGTATCGAGTTGGTGCTCAGCAACCGGCCCGACGCCGGCGGCCTGGCCCGTGCCCGCGCTGCCGGCGTGCCGGCCGAGGTCCTGGCCAATCCGGCGGACCCGACGGAATGGACCACCAGGCTGGGACGGCGCGACATCGACATGGTGGTTCTGGCCGGATATCTGAAGCTGGTGCCGCCCCAGGTGGTGGCCGGCTACCGGGGACGCATCATCAACATCCACCCGGCGCTGCTGCCGCGGCACGGTGGACACGGTATGTACGGTAGCCGGGTCCACGAGGCCGTCCTGGCGGCCGGCGACCGGGAGAGCGGCGCCACCGTGCATCTGGTCGACGAGGAATACGATCGCGGAGCGGTGCTGGCCCAGTCCCGGGTGCCGGTGCTCCCCGACGACAGCGCCGAGACCCTGGCGGCCCGGGTCCTGGCCAGCGAACATGTGTTGCTGCCCGCGGTGGTGCTGGCGGCGGCGCGGGCCGGCCATCCGGTCGCCCTCCCCGAACCCGTTTCGTGACACCTATCATGAGGAATGCCGCATGCCCCGCGCGTTGATCTCCGTCAGTGACAAACGCGGTATCGTCCAGTTCGCTCGTGGTCTCCTCGACATGGGTTGGGAGATCGTCTCCACCGGGGGCACCAAGAAGCTGCTGGCGGAGGCGGACCTCCCGGTGATTTCGGTCGACGAGATCACCGGGTTTCCCGAAGTGCTGGACGGCCGCGTCAAGACGCTGCACCCCATGATTCACGGCGGCGTCCTGGCGCGCCGTGACATGCCGACCCACATGCAAACGCTCGAGGACCACGGCATCACCCCCATCGATCTGGTGGCGGTGAACCTGTATCCGTTCCGCGCCACCATCGCCACGCCCAACGTCAGCTTCGACGACGCCATCGAGAACATCGACATCGGCGGACCGTCGCTGCTCCGGTCGGCCGCCAAGAACCACCAGTGGGTCCTCCCCATCGTGGACCCGGCCGACTACGACTCGATTCTGGAACAACTGGCGGCCGGGGAGATCGGACAGGACGTCCGCCGCGAAATGGCGTCGAAGGTCTTCTCGCACACCGCCGAGTACGACGCCACCATCGCCCGCTACCTGCCACTCGAAGAAGACGAGCTCCCCCGGCTGCTGGGCGGCACCTTCGAGCGCCAGATGACGCTCCGCTACGGCGAGAACCCGACCCAGCGGGCGGCGCTGTACGTCACCGAAGAGCCGCGCGGCATCCGGGACATGAAGCACCTGCACGGCAAGGAGCTGTCGTACAACAACATTCTCGACCTGGACGCGGCGGTGACCGCGGCGTCCCTGTGGCCGGTGCGACCGGCCTGCGCCGTCATCAAGCACACGTCGCCGTGCGGCCTGGCGTTGGGCGCCTCGGCTTCCGACGCGTTCAGCAAGGCCCTGGCCACCGACCCCGTGTCCGCCTTCGGCGGCGTGGTGGCATTCAACACGGTGGTCGACGAGGCCTCGGCCCAGGCCATGTCCGACCTGTTTCTGGAAGTGGTGGCCGCACCGAGCTTTCACGATGACGCGCTGGAGATCCTGCGGAAGAAGCGCAACCTGCGCATCGTCGAAATACCCACCAGTCATGGGGAGCGGGGCCTGGAAACCAAGTACGTCCGGGGTGGCTTCCTGGTGCAGGACCGGTTCCAGTTCGACCGGGGTGAGGATGAGTGGAAGGTGGCCACGGAGCGGCAGCCGACGGAGGACGAGTGGACCGACCTCCGCTTTGCCTGGGCCGCCGTGGCGGCCATCAAGTCCAACGCCATCGTCCTGGCCAAGGCCGAACAGGCCATCGGCATCGGCGGCGGCCTGACCAGCAGAGTGGACGCCTCGTTCCTGGCGGCCCACAAGGCGGCGCAACAGGGCCACGACCCCAAGGGCAGCGTGCTGGCCTCGGACGGCTTCTTCCCCTTCCCCGACGGTATCGAGGAAGCGGCCAGGGTCGGGGTCACCGCCATCATTCAACCCGGCGGATCCATCCGCGACGAAGAGGTCATCGCCGCGGCCGACGCCCACGACATGGCCATGATTCTCACCGGGACCCGCCAGTTCCGGCACTAGCCGACCCCAGGAGCCCATGACCGATACCCGTCCTGCAACGCCGTACGGCTGGGCTACGCTCGTTGCCCTGGCCGTCCTGGCGATCTACCTGCTGACCCTGGCGCCGACGACGGCGTTCTGGGACACCTCGGAGTACATCGCCGCGGCCAAGGTGCTGGGCATTCCGCACCCGCCGGGTAACCCGCTCTTCACGGTCATGGCCCACGCCTTTGCGCTGATCCCGCTGGCGGCGACCTACGCGGTGCGACTCAACCTCTTCGCGGCCGTGACCTCCGCGGCCGCCGCCGGGCTGTGGTTCCTGGTGGCGGAGCGCTGGCTCCGTGAGATCGTCCCCAACCGGCCGGCACGGCTCATCGCCGCCACCGGCGGCGTCCTGGTGTCGGCCTTCTCCTGGACGGTGTGGAACCAGTCGACGGTCAACGAGAAGGTCTACACCGTGTCGTTGTTCTCCATGGCGCTGGTCACCTGGCTGGCGGTTCACTGGGGCGACGACGAACCGGGACCGCACCGCGACCGCTGGCTGGTCCTCATCGTCTACATCCTGGCGCTGTCGTCCACCAACCACATGATGGGATTCCTGGCCGCGCCGGCCGTGGCCGTGTACGTGCTGTGGACCGACTGGCGCGCGGCGACGCGACCGTGGATCGTGCTGCTGGCCTACGCTCTGCTGTTGGCGGTGACGGGGCAATGGACCACCATGTTCACGACGGCGTCGGGCTTCGGCTTCAACCCCACCATCGGCGACTGGGGCCCGTTGATCTACCTGGCGCCGCTGGTGCTGGGGTACGCCGTCTGGCAGGCGCCCCATGACTTCCAGCGGCCACTGCTGTGGGTCGGGCTCATCGCCGTGGTGGTGGGCGTGTCGCTCAATTACGTGTACCTCCCCATCCGCGCCGCCCAGTTCCCCCCCATCAACGAGGGCGAACCGACGTCGTGGCAGGCGCTCATGGACGTCCTGAGCCGCAAGCAGTACCTCAAGCCGCCGCTCGGTTCCCGGCAGGCCGACCTGGTGGCGCAGTTCGCCAACTACTGGCAGTACTTCACCTGGCAGTTCGCGCGGGACTGGGGCGCCTTCGCCGGCGCCGCCACGGGACTGTTCACCATGATCGGGTTGGGCGGGCTCGCGGCCCTCCTGAAACGCGACCTGCGGGCCGGCCTGGCCGCCGCCGCCATGCTGGGCATGCTCACGGTGGCGCTGGTGTACTACCTCAACTTCAAGTACGGCTTCTCGATCTATCCCGAGCGGTCCGATCTGGCCCGCGAGGTACGCGAGCGTGACTACTTCTTCGTCGGCTCGTTCGCCTACTTCGGGGTGCTGGTGGCACTGGGACTCGGGGCCGCCATGCGTGCCGTCGTGGACTTCGGCCGGCAGGCCAACGAAGCCGTGCCGGAGACGCGCCTCTGGGCCATGGCCACGCCGCTGGCTCTGGTGGCGCTGGTGCCGCTCCTCGGCAACCGCGTCACCGCCAGCCGCGCCAACGAATACATGGCGCGCGACGTCGCCATCGACCTGTTACAGTCGGTGGAGCCGTATGGCATCCTCATCACGGCGGGCGACAACGACACCTTCCCGCTGTGGTACGCCCAGGAGGTAGAGGGTGTGCGGCCGGACGTGACGTTGGCCAATCTGTCGCTCATGAACACCAAGTGGCATCTGAAGCAATTGAGCCGCCGGGTCACACCGGAGTTCGACCCCGAGGGCGCCGCCCCCATGTGGCGGGACGGCGAGTGGACCCGGCCCGAGGCACCGGCGTTGCGGCTCACCATCGCGGAGATCGACAGCCTCCCCGAGCTGATTCGCGTCGAGCCAGGCACCACCATCGAGGTGGGCGGCATTCCCATCACGCTCCAGGACCAGTACGTCGAGCGGAAGGACCTGGCCGCCATCTCGATGATCCAGGACAACGTCGGCAGCCGCGTCATCCACTTTGCCTGGAGCGCCGCCGGCTACCCCGACCAGACGTTGAGCCTGACGGCGTTTCTGGTCACGCAGGGTCTGGTCCGGCGCCTGTCGGACACGCAGGTGGAGGCGTCCGACAGCGTGGTGTTCAATCCGACGATGGGGTTCCTGAACGTGCCGCGCACGCGGGAGCTGTTGTGGAACGTCTATCGCTGGGAGACCGCGGCCGACGCCCGGCCGCGCGGCTGGATCGATCCACCGTCGGCCTCGATTCTGCAACTGTACGCGGTGGTCTTCAACGGCACGAGTGCGGTGTTGTCGTCGCTCGGCGAAACGGTGGAGGCCGCCAGGGCCGACTCCATCTCCCAGGCCGTCCAGCGCAACATCCAGCCCTAGGCCTCAGGCCCGCTCGAGCGGCAGTCGCAGTTCGGCGTGGCACCCCGAGCGGTCGGACCGGTTGCGCAGTTGCAGGTCGCCGCCGTGCGCCTCGGCGATCTGGCGACTCAGCACCAACCCGATGCCCGACCCCTTCGGCTTGGTCGTGAAGAACGGCACGAACAGGTTGCCGGTCTCGGGAATGCCCGGCCCGTCGTCCTCGACCCAGACCACCAGGTAGGGCGACTCCAGCGACCAGCCGACCCGCACCTCCCCGCCCTGTTCCTGCACCGCCTCCACCGCGTTGCTCACCAGGTTGATGAGCAACTGGTCGAGTTGATCGCCGTCGGCTTCGATGGTCACCGGCGGGCCGGCCGCCACCTGCACCGCCATGCGACCTTCCAGTTTCGCCACCCGGCCGATCCAGTGGGCCGTGTCGAGCGGCGCGTACTGCGGCGGTGGCAGCTTGGCCAGCCGGGCGTACGACGCCATGAAGCGTCGCAACCCCTCGGCCCGGTCGGAGATGATGGTGAGGCCACTCCTCAGGTCGTCTTCGTGGTCCTCCGCCTTGACGCTTCGTTCCAGCATGGTCTGCAGGCTGTCGGCGATCGAAGAAATCGGCGTCAGCGAGTTGTTGATCTCATGGCCCAGGACCCGCACCAGCCGTTTCCAGGCCTGGCGCTCTTCTTCGCGCAGCGCCCGGCTCACGTCGGACAGCACCAGCAACTGGTGGGGGACGCCGTCCTGCCGGTAGGTGCTGCGCCGCACGTCCCAGCGGCCGTCCCATCCGGGAAAGCGCAGGTCCAGGGTCTGGGCCGGCCCGCCGGTCAGACAGTGCGCCAGGCCCAGGGCATCGGCGTTCCGACCCATGAGGCGTTCGGCCGGTTCGCCCAGCATGCGTTCACCCCAACGGTTCACCAGGGTCAGCCGGTGGCCCGCGTCGAACGCGAACACGCCGACTTCCACCTCGCCCATCATGCGGCGCAGCAGGGCGTTGGCCTCGACGGCGCCGAGGCGCTGTTCCTTGAGGATGTCGGCCAGCTGGTTCACCTCCGCCAGCGCCAGGCCCATCGAGTCTCCGTGCCAGGCGCCCCGGCCGCGGACCGAGAAATCGCCTTCGCGCAGCGCGCCCATCATGTTGGCCAGCGTCAGGAGCGAATGGACCACCCGGCCCCTGGCCGACCAGGCGAAGCCCAACCAGGTCACCGCGATGAGCACGGTCAGCGTGATCTGCAGATTGAGTGAGTAGTCGCCGGTCCACAGCAGCGTCAGCGCAATGGCGCCGGCCGGCAACCCGGCGAGGAACGCCAGGGCCAGGACGATGCGTTCGAGCGGGGCGACGCGTCTGGGCCGTGGCTCAGAGACCATGGGTCTTGAGCCGGCGGTACAGGGCGCTCCGACTCAGGCCCAGCGACTGGGCCGCCTCGGTGACGTTGCCGTCGTGCCGGCGCAGGGCGTTCTGGATCAGGGTGCGTTCGGCCTCTTCCAGCGTGAGGTCCTCTAATCCGGCTTCCTCGCCGGTCCGGCCCGCGGCCTGAAGTCCCAGCTCGTCGGCCTGGATGGATGTGCCACGGGCCATCAGCACGGCCCGCTCCAGGGTGTGGTCCAGTTCGCGCACGTTGCCGGGCCAGGGATACGACGTGAGGGCCTGCGCGGCGGCGGGCTCGAAGCCGTCCAGTTCCTTGCCGTAGCGCAGGCGATGACGCTGGAGGAAGTACTCCGCCAGGGCCAGGATGTCGGTACCGCGCTCCCGAAGCGGCGGCAGCGTGATTTCGATGGTGTTGAGCCGGAACAGCAGGTCCTCACGGAAACGCCCGGCCGCGACTTCGTCGCGGATGTTGGCGTTGGTCGCGGAAATGACCCGAACGTCGACCGTCGCGGTGCGCGATGAACCGACCCGCTCCAGTTCGCCGGTCTGCAGCACGCGCAGCAGCTTGGCCTGCTGCGTCAACGGTACGTTGGCGATTTCGTCGAGGAACAGCGTGCCGCCGTCGGCCATCTGGAAGCGTCCCACCCGGTCGGTCTTGGCGTCGGTGAAGGCGCCCTTCACGTGGCCGAACAGCTCGCTCTCGAAGACCCCTTCCGACAGGCCACCGACGTTGACGGTGACCAGGGCCCGCTTGGCGCGCCCCGAGGCGGCGTGGATCCACTGGGCCACCACTTCCTTGCCGGTGCCGTGCTCACCGGTCACCAGCACGTTGGCGTCCGACGGAGCGATCCGCTCCATCAGGTCCAGGAGGGGCCGCATGACCGGCGACTCGGCGATGAGGGTCGGCAGGCCGTCGGGACGGAGCAGGCGGTTCTCGTCCTCCAACTGGCGGGCCCGGCGCAGCGCCACCCCCAACTGGTACTGGGTCGACAGCGTCGCCAGGAGCCGGGTGTTGTCCCACGGCTTGGCTACGTAGTCCCGCGCGCCACGGCGCATGGCCTCCACGGCGCCCTCGACACTGCCCCACGCGGTCATGACCACGACCGGGAGGCTGCTGTCCAGCCCGGCGATCCGGGCCAGCAGGTCGAGCCCCTCCACACCGGACGTGGTGTCCATGGTGTAGTTCATGTCCATGAGGAGCACGTCGAAGGTCTGGTGTTCGACGGCCCGCAACACCGCCCCAGGAGACTCGGCGCTGGTGACGTCCCACCCCTCGCTCTTGAGAAGCAGCTTGAGGGCTTCGAGGACGTCCGCCTGGTCGTCGGCGACGAGGATCCGGGGACGGGGCTGTACGGGGGTCAAGGGGCCACCTTCAGAAGGGACATGGGAAGATGGCGCGGCGGACCGACGGGATTCAAGAGGCGCGGGCGCCTTCAGACGCTATCGACGACCCAGCCGTCCTTGAGGTAGACGATGCGATGGCTGTGGGCGGCGTTCTCCTCCGAGTGGGTCACCTGCACGATGGTGGCGCCCTGTTTGTTCAACTCGGTGAACAGCTCCATGATCTCCTTGGCCTGCGCCGAGTGGAGATTGCCGGTCGGCTCGTCCGCCAGAATCACCTTGGGGTTGGCTACGACCGCCCGGGCCACCCCCACCAGCTGCTGTTGCCCGCCGGACAGCTGCGACGGGAACAGATCCTTCTTGCCGACGATGTTGAAGCGATCCAGCGTGTCCGCGACGATGGCCTGCCGCTCACTCGACTTGATGCCGCGGTACGACAGCGGGATGTCGAGATTCTCAGCCACCGTCAGGTCGTCGAGCAAATGGAAGCTCTGGAACACGAACCCGATCATCTCCCGATTGAGCGCCGCCCGCTTCTTGGGCGGGAGGTGGTGCACCTCGTGTCCGGCCAGGTAGTACTCGCCGGTCCACATGGCGTCGAGCATGCCCAGGATGCTCAGCAACGTGGACTTGCCGGCGCCGCTGGGACCCATGATGGTGATGAACTCACCGGCGCGCACTTCCATCTCGATACGCCGAAGAAGAAAGATCCTGCCGGCGGCGCTGTCGATCGATTTTTCGAGATTCCGTAGGGTGATCACACTCGCTCCAGAGATGTGCGGGGACGCCGGACCGTGCCGACGGAATGTAGTGTCGCGCGGCCCGGGACGCGATGCGTCGGCTCAGTCGGCGCGCAGCACGTTCATCGGTTGCAGTTGGGCCGCGCGCCGGGCCGGCAGGTAGGTCGCCAGGGCCGCCGCGCCACCCAGGACCAGCGCCACGCCCAGAAACGTCACGGCGTCGGTCGGCGTCACGCCGTACAGCAGCGCCGTCACCAACCGGGCCAGCGCCAGGGCGGCGATGCCCCCGAGCACGATGCCCGCGGCCGTGAGCCGCAGGCCCTGCCCCATGACCAGTCGCAGGACGTCGCGGCGCGTGGCGCCGAGGGCCATGCGCACGCCGATCTCCCTGGTGCGCTGCCCCACCATGGACGCCACCACGCCGTACAGGCCGATGGCGGTGAGGATCAGCGCGAACCCCGCGAAGCCCGTCAGCAGCCCGGCCGCCACCCGGCGCGGCCCCAGTGACACGGCCACCCGTTCATCCAGCGTCGCCACATCGTCGAGCGGCAGCGCCGGGTCCAGGGCCGCCAGATGCTCGCGCAGCACCGTCGCGCCACCCGCCGCGCCGGAAACCGTGCGCAGGGTGAGGAACATGAACGGGCTGGGCGCCTGGGCGAATGGCAGGAACAACTCGGCCTGGACCGGCTGGTCCAGTCCCCGGTGCCGCACGTCGGCGGTGACGCCGACGATGGTGCGCCACGGCGAGTCCGCACCGGGCCGCCCAAACTTGAGGCGCTGGCCGATGGCATCGCCCGAGGGAATGTGGCGGCGCACGAACTCCTCGTTGACGACCACCACCAGCGGCGCCCCGGCGGCGTCCTGCCGCTCCAGGGCGCGACCGGCCACCACACGGATGCCCATCAGGGAGAAGTAGTCGGGCAAGGTCTGGCGGTACCACACCGCGGGCGTCCGGTCGGTCTCGGGCCGGGCGGCATCGGCCTCGGTGGTAAACGAGACGTCCATGTCACCCTGCACCAGCGGGAGGGACGAGACTCCCGAGAAGTCGGCGACGCGCCCGTCGGCCTCGAGCCGTTCGGAGAGGCGCTGGAAGAAGGCGGCGACATCCGTCGCAGCGGGATAGCGTCCGGCCGGCAACGCCAGCGCCGCCGTGGCGATTCCGTCGGACCGGAAGCCGGGATCCTGAGACTGAACGTTGATGAGACTCCGGAGCAAGAGCCCGGCCCCCACCAGCAACGTCAGCGCCATGGCCACCTGAGCCGTCAGGAACACGGCTCGGAGCCGGCGTCCTGACTGGCCATGACCGGCGCGGGCCCGTGAGGTCGTCAGGGAGTGGCCGGTGGCGAACAGCGCCGGGAGGAAACCGAACGCGACGCCGGTGGCCACCGTGAGGAGCGCCGCCACGGCCAACAAGCGCCCGTCGACGGAGATGGTGTTCAGCGCCAGGAGGTTGGGTGGCAACAGTGCTACCAGGAAGTCGACGCCCCAGAGGACCACGAGGAGGGCCCCCGCCCCGCCGAACACGGCCAGCAGCACGCTCTCGGTCAGCAACTGGCGGAACAGCCGGCCCCGCGGCGCACCCAGGGCGCTGCGGATGGCCATCTCGGATTGGCGCCGAGCCGCACGCGCCACCAGCAGTCCCGCCAGGTTGACGCAGGTGATCAGCAGCACGAACCCGACCGCGGCCAGTAGCGTGAGGAGCGCCGGTCGCACGCCGCCCACCAGGCGGTCGTGCAGCGGAATCAGCGTGACGCCCACGTCCCCGTGGGTCGCCGGGTTGTTCTCGGCGATGCGGAGCGTGATGCCCGCCAGCTCCTCGGTGGCCTGCTCTGGGGATGCGCCGGGACGCAGCCGGCCCAGCGTCCGGACGGTGATGCAACCGCGATGGTCCCAGCAGGCCGGGGAGACGGCCTGGACCAGCGGCAGCCAGATGTCGGCGTCGATCAGAGGGCCCCGGAAGTCCGGCCCGGCAATACCCACCACCATGATGGGCGCACCGTCCACGTCGATGGCCCGGCCCAGAATGGCGGGATCGCTGCCGAAGACCTGGCGCCAGATGCGGTGGCTCAGGACGGCCGCGGGTGGGCCACCGGGCTGGGACTCCTCGGCCGTGAAGCCGCGACCCAGTGCCAGAGACGCCTGGAGTACCGAGAAGTACTCGCCCGTCACGCCGGCCCCCGTCAGGGGACGAGGCCGGTCGCCCGTCAGGAGGGTCGGCTGCAGATCGGTCACCGCCGCCAGGCCGCTGAGCGAGGCCTCGGCGTTCCGCCAGTCGCGGAAGGTGGGCGGGCTGGTCCACTCGTCGATCGGGCCACCGACGGCGCGGTGGTCTTCCCAGACCGTGACCAGCCGCTCCGATTCGGAGAACGGCAGGTCGCGCAACAGGACGCCGTCGACCAGGCTGAACATGGCCGTGGTGCCGCCGATGCCGAGCGACAGCGTCAACACCGCCACGGCGGTGAAGCCGGGCGTCCGCATCAGGGTGCGGAAGGCGAAGCGGAGGTCCTGCCGAAGTGGGCCCATGGGTCCCTGTGTGCCGGACCGCCCGCCCCCACCTTCACGGGGGAACGGGCGGTCGGTGTCGGGTCGAAGGTGTGCCTAGCGTGCCTGGGCGGTGTACTCACCCGACACGGCGGCGGCTTCTTCCTCGCTCACGATGCGGCCGTCGAACAGGTGCACGGCGCGCTGCGCGTACCGGGCAAAGCGCGGATCGTGTGTCACCATGCAGATGGTGGCGCCGCCCTGATGCAGGTCGCGCAGCAACTCCATGACGGCCTCGCCGTTCTTGGAGTCGAGGTTACCCGTCGGCTCGTCGGCCAGGAGAATGGCCGGCTCGCCGGCGACGGCGCGGGCCACGGCCACGCGCTGCTGCTGACCGCCGGACAGCTGTGACGGGTAGTGCTTCATGCGGTGCGCCATGCCGACCTTTTCGAGGGCTTCCTGAACCCGCTTCTTCCGCTCGGCGCTCGGCATCTTGCGGTAGGTCAGCGGCAGCTCGACGTTCTCTTCCACGTTGAGGTCGCCGATCAGGTTGAAGGCCTGGAAGATGAATCCGATCTGGCGGTTGCGGACCTGGGCCCGCTCGGAGGCGGTCAGGTTGGCGACCGGCTGGCCGTCGAGGTTGTACGCGCCCTCGCTGGCCGAGTCGAGCAGTCCCAGCAGCGACAGCAGGGTACTCTTGCCGCACCCGGACGGGCCGGCGATGGCCAGGTACTCCCCGGCCTCGACCTCGAGGTGGATGTCGGAGAGGGCGTGGGTCTCGACCTCGTCGGTGTAGAAGACCTTCTTGATGCCTTCGAGCTGAATGATCGGCTGTTGTGCGGTCATGCGTTGTCTCTCCTTGAAGGTCCCGCCCGTTAGTTCACCCGGACGCGGTCGAATTGATCCCAGCGTGACATGTCGGAGACCACCACCATGTCCCCTTCCAGCAGTCCATCCACGATTTCAATGGTGCTGACGGAACTCCGGCCCAGCCGCACGTTGACCCGCACGGCTTCGCCGTTGTCCTGGAGCTTGAACATCCCCACGGTACTGTTGGCCTGCCCGTAGGCGGGCCGACTGACGTACAACACATCAGATACCCGTTCGATCTGAATGGTTCCATCGACGCTCAGATCGGGCCGGGCCCCGCGCGGCAATTCGCTGACCAGGCGGATGTCGACCGTCACCGAGCCATTGAGCACCGCCGGATCGATCCGCATGACCTGCCCCTCGATGAGGCCGTTTCGGGTATCGATGGTGGCGTTCTGGCCGATGGTGATGTCCTTGGCCTGGGTCTCGGGGATGCGAAGCACCGCCTTGAGCCGTCCCGGCTCCACCACCACGGCCAGGGTCTGGCCCGACTGGGCCCACTGGCCGATCTCGAACGGCAGCTCACGCAACACCCCGTGGGCGCCG
>JBDHIK010000083.1:0-12785 GCA_039587475.1 Gemmatimonadota bacterium
GGACGTGCAACACAAGCAGCGGACGAAGCGGGCGGCGCCGCCGTTCACGACGTCCACGATGCAGCAGGAGGCCGCCAAGAAGCTGGGCTTCTCGTCGCGTCGCACGATGCGGGCGGCCCAGGCCCTCTATGAGGGCATCGATCTCGGGGATGGGCCAAGTGGCCTGATCACCTACATGCGGACCGATTCGGTCCGGGTGTCCGAGAGCGCCATCAGCTCCGTTCGGAAGTACATCCTCGAGCAGTATGGAGCGGAGTATCTCCCCGACACCCCCAACGCGCACCGGTCGCGCAAGGGCAGCCGCGTCCAGGACGCCCACGAAGCCATTCGTCCCACGGAAGTCTTCCGGCATCCTGACGCGGTGAAGTCGCATCTCGATGCCGACCAGTTCAAGCTGTACACGTTGATCTGGCAGCGCTTCACGGCGTCGCAGATGACTCGGGCGCGCTACGACATGACGGTGGTCGATTTCCAGATCGATCGCTACCTGTTCCGGGCCACGGGGTCGGTCATGCGCTTCGACGGGTATCACCGGGTCTACACCGAGGGGCACGAGGCCGAAGAAGGGCGGACCATGGACGACCTGCCCCAGATTCCCGAGGTGGTCAAGGGCGATCAGGTGGCGCTGGAGCAGCTGACCCCCAATCAGCACTTCACCCAGCCGCCGCCACGGTTCTCCGAAGCGAGCCTGGTCAAGGAACTGGAGAAGGACGGGATTGGACGGCCGTCGACGTATAGCTCCATCATTTCCACCCTCGTGGCACGCGACTACGTCCGGTTGGAGCAACGACGCTTCTTTCCCACGGACCTCGGTGAGATCTTCAATGTCGAGTTCACGTCGGCAATGGAGAACGAGCTCGACCGCATCGAGGAGGGCGATCTCGAGTGGCAGTCCGTCCTCGACACCTTCTACGGTCCGTTCATGAAGGCCCTCGACGCCGTGGACATCAATGCGCTGGTGATGGAAACGCACGGACTCCAGGATCTCGCCAAGGAGAAGTGCCCTGAGTGCCAATCGGCGCTGGAGGTGCGGAGCGGGAGGTTCGGACCGTTCATCGCCTGTGCGCGCTACCCGGATGATTGCAAGTACACCCGGGCCATCAAGAAGGACAAGATTCCCGACAAGCCCACCGACGAAGTGTGTCATCTGTGTCACTCGCCCATGGTCATCAAGACCGGCCGCTTCGGCGAGTTCCTGGCGTGCACCACGTACCCCAAGTGCAAGGGGACCCGCTCGATCCCGATCGGGGTCAAGTGCCCGCAATGCGATACGGGAGACCTCGTCGCACGCCGGACCAAACGCGGACGAACGTTCTATGGCTGCGGCCGCTACCCCGATTGCGACTACTCCACCTGGAATCGCCCCACCCCTGAGGAGTGTCCCACCTGCTCCTGGAAGGGGATGGAAAAGAAGTCCAGCAAGAGTGAGGGCGATCGACTGATCTGCATGAAGTGCGGGCACGTCGAGGTCACGCTCAATGCCGAGGAAGCTGGGTTGGGGTGACCGTCACCGTCGTCGGTGGCGGCCTGGCAGGGTGTGAAGCCGCCTGGGCCATCGCCGAGCGCGGCCACAGTGTGACGCTGGTGGAGATGCGTCCGCACACGCGGACCCCCGCCCACCAGACCGACCGCCTCGCCGAGCTGGTCTGCAGCAACACCTTCAAGTCAACCGAAGTCCAGAATGCCCACGGCCTCCTCAAGGCCGAGTTGAGGCTCCTGGGCAGCGTGCTCCTGCCGATCGCCGACCAGGCGAGGGTTCCTGGGGGCTCCGCCCTTGCCGTGGACCGCGAAATCTTCGCCCGGGAGGTGACCGGACGCATGGGGTCCCACCCACGGATCCGGGTGGTCCGGGAGGAGGCGGGTCACCTGCCGAGCCCCGGCGTCATCGCCACCGGCCCCCTCACGTCCGACCGGCTCGCGACTGCCATCGCCGAGGCCCTGGGCACGGAGTCGCTGGCCTTCTTCGACGCCATCGCCCCCATCGTGGCGGGGGATTCGCTCGATCACGATGCCTTGTACGCCATGTCCCGCTATGGCAAAGGAGGGGGGTCGGACTACCTCAATGCCCCCATGTCGTCGGAAGAGTACCACGCCTTCATCGATGCCCTGCTGGAAGGCGACCAACATGCCGGCCATGAGTTCGACCAGGTGCCGTACTTCGAAGGCTGCCTCCCTGTGGAGGAACTGGCTCGGCGTGGCCGCGAGACACTCCGGTTCGGAGCGCTCAAGCCGGTCGGCCTGCCGGATCCACGGACCGGACGAGAGCCGCACGCCGTCGTTCAGTTCCGCCGCGAGGACCGGGGCGGTCAGATGTGGAACCTCGTGGGGTTCCAGACGCGCCTGAGAATCCCCGAGCAACGGCGGGTCTTCGGCCTCATCCCGGGAATGGCGGAGGCAGAGTATCTGCGATACGGAAGCATCCACCGGAATTCCTACCTGCGGACACCGTCGACCCTGACGCCCTCACTCACCCATCCCGCCGATGACCGCCTGTTCTTCGCCGGGCAGCTCACAGGGGTTGAGGGCTACACTGAGTCCCTCGCCACCGGCCTCCTGGCCGGGATCAATCTGGCGCGCCGGCTGGATGGCCAGGACCCGGTGCTTCCCCCGGCCACGACCATGCTGGGTGGCCTGTACCGCTACCTGCGAGAGGCCGATCCGGCCCATTTCCAGCCGATGAATGCCAACTTCGGGTTGGTCGATCCGCTGCCCGGTCGGGTCAAGAAGAAGGAAAAGAAGCCGCTGATGGCTGCCCGGGCCCTGGACCATATGAAGGACTGGGTGGCGTCGCTGTGACGGCGGCACAGGATGTGGCGGGGTTTCTGGCCTTCGCGGAGAAGGAGCGCCAGTACTCCCCCAACACCGTGCGGGCCTACTCGCGCGACTTGGCGCGGTTTACGGCGTTCTGTGACCGGCACTATGGCGGCGCATGGACCTGGGAGACGGTGGATCGGGCCGGCCTCAGGAGCTTCCTCGGTGACCTCCAGCGACAGGGCCTGGCCAAGCGATCGGCGGCCCGGGCCCTGTCGTCCATCCGCAGTTTCTATCGCCACCTGCAGAACGAGGGTCGCGTCCAGGTCAATATCGCCAAGGCGACCCGGGTGCCCCGGATCGAGAAACGCCTCCCCACGCCCATCGGCCGCGAGCAGATCGGTGAGTTGTTCGCCCAGGTCGAGGCCGGGGCCGAGGGTGGCGATTTTCGGGCGTTGCGCGATCTGGCAATGTTGGAGTTGTTTTACGCCACGGGGATGCGCCTGTCGGAGCTGAGCGGTCTGGACGTCGACCGGCTCGACCTCCTCGGCGATCAGGTCAAAGTCGTGGGCAAGGGCCGGAAAGAGCGCATCCTTCCGCTTGGAACCCATGCCGGGAAGGCCCTGCGGCGCTATCTGCCTCAGCGTGACGCCGTGGTATCGGAATACCGGCAGCGGCATCAGGCGGTCTTCATCAATGGCCGTGGCGGACGGCTGACGGCCCGGACGATCCAGCGTAGGATGCAGACGCTGTTCCGGGCCTGTGGCGCATCGGAGGCGAGGGTCCATTCTCTGCGACACACGTTCGCGACCCATCTCCTGGACGCCGGCGCCGATCTGCGCGCCGTGCAGGAGCTGTTGGGGCACGCGTCGTTGAGTACGACCCAGATTTACACGCACACGAGCGTGGAGCGGCTCAAGCGGGTGTATCGGGAAGCGCACCCGAGGGCCTGATCGGATGGGCCGTCGTCAGAACCATGGTGGGATCAAACCAGGCAGGAGCCGATGAGCGAGTTTCATGGAACGACCATCCTGGTGGTACGCAAGAATGGCCGCGTAGCCCTCGGTGGCGATGGACAGGTCAGTTTCGGCGATACCATCGTGAAGGGGCAGGCCACGAAGGTGCGCACCCTGAAGGGCGGCAAGGTGCTGGCCGGGTTTGCCGGCTCGGTCGCCGACGCGTTGACCCTGTACGAGAAGTTCGAGGAGAAGCTGGATCGGTACCCTGGGAATCTCCCGCGTGCCTCGGTGGAACTCGCCAAGGATTGGCGGAGTGACCGGGTGCTGCGGCGCCTCGAAGCACTCCTGGTCGTGGCCGACCTGGAGCACAGCTTTCTCGTGAGCGGTACCGGCGAGCTCATCGAACCTGATGACGGGGTGTTGGCGGTGGGTTCGGGCGGCAACTATGCCCTGGCCGCGGCCCGTGCCTTCGTTCGTCAGGATGCCATGACGGCCCGTGAGGTGGTGGAGGCTTCGCTGCGCATCGCAGCGGATATCTGCGTATTCACCAACGAGCACATCAGTGTGGTGGAACTCGATGGCACCGGGGGGTCCTCATCGTGACCGATCCGGACGCCGTTCCGACGGAGGCGAAGGAAACCGCAGAGCAACCCTGGCTCGAAGAGCTGCCGCCGAGACAGATCGTCGCGGAGCTCGATCGCTTCATCGTGGGCCAGAACGCCGCCAAGAAGGCCATCGCCATCGCCATCCGGAATCGCTGGCGCCGAGCCCGGGCTCCCGAAGACATCCGCGACGAGATCACGCCCAACAATCTGATCTTGATCGGGCCGACTGGGGTGGGGAAGACCGAGGTGGCGCGCCGGTTGGCGCGCCTGGCCGGGGCTCCGTTCCTGAAGGTCGAGGCCTCCAAGTTCACCGAGGTCGGCTACGTCGGCCGGGATGCCGAGTCGATGGTGCGCGATTTGGTAGATGTCGCCATCAACCTGGTACGCGGCGAACGGGAGGAGGACGTCTTTCCGCAGGCGGAAGCGCGCGCGGACGACCGATTGGTCGACATCCTGTTGCCTCCGGCGCCCCCACCGCCCGCGTCACCACCGGACGCCGGCGACCCGGCCGGAGACGCCGGCTCCGTCTTCGTGGTGTCTCCCAAAGGACAGGCCCAGGTGGAGACCAAGCCTCCGGAAGAGGCGGGCCGGCGCACTCAGTCGAAGGAGAAGCTCCGCCGGCTCCTGGCGGACGGCGCGCTCGACGAGCGCGAGGTCGAGATCGAGATCACCCCGCAGGGCTACCCGATGCTGGACATGCTGCAGCCCTCACAGGGGATGGAGGGGCAGGATGTGAATCTGACCGAACTGCTCCAGGAGGTGCTGCCCAAGCGGAAGAAGCGGCGGACGGTCAAGGTACCCGAGGCGCGCCGCATCCTGATCGACGAAGAGCTGCGCCGCCTGGTCGACATGGACGACGTCGTCAACGACGCACTCGATCGGGTCGAGAATCATGGGATGCTGTTCATCGACGAGATCGACAAGATCGCCGGTGAGCGGAGCCAGACCGGGCCGGACATTTCCCGGGAGGGTGTCCAACGCGATCTGCTTCCCATCGTCGAGGGCTCAACCGTCCAGACGCGATACGGGTTCGTCCGGACCGACCACATCCTGTTCGTGGCGGCAGGGGCCTTTCACGTGTCGAAGCCTTCAGACCTGATCCCGGAGATGCAGGGCCGGTTCCCGATCCGGGTCGAACTCCAGTCGCTGACGGAGGACGACTTCGTGCGCATCATGACGGAACCGGAGAACGCCCTGACCAAGCAGTACGCGGCCCTGGTGGGGGCCGAAGGGGTAGAGCTGGAATTCACCGCGGATGCCGTGCGTGAGATTTCCCGGGTGGCCTGCCTGGCGAACGACCGCATGGAGAACATCGGTGCCAGACGGCTCCATACCGTGATGGCCACCCTCATGGAGGACCTGCTCTTCCAGCTCCCCGAGGGGGCAAAGGAACGGATGCGATTCGACGGAGCCATGGTTCGCGAGCGGCTGGCGTCGGTCGTGGAGGACGATGACCTGCGGCGCTATATCCTCTAGTCTGGTCGCCTTGCCCGCGTTCTTCCCCAAGGCTAGAATCAGCCGAACCGAACCTCACCGAGTGAAGGAACGACATGCCCAAGCGTGATTTTCTTGCCATTCCGGACTTTTCCGCGGACGAGTTGACGGCGGTCTTCGACCTTGCCGCCCGGATGAAGAGCGGTGCGTACCGCGAGCAGCCGATGGCGGACAAGACGCTGGGCATGATCTTCACCAAGAGTTCGACCCGGACCAGAGTGTCGTTCGAGGTTGGGGCCTACCAGCTGGGCGGGCATGCGCTGTTCCTGTCGTCACGGGACATCCAACTCGGTCGGGGTGAGCCGATCGAGGATACCGCCAAGGTCCTGTCCCGGTTTCTCGATATGATCATGATCCGGACCTTCGATCATGGTGACGTCGAGGCGTTGGCGGCGGCGGCTGAGGTGCCGGTGATCAACGGCCTCACCGATTTGCTGCATCCGTGCCAATTGCTGGCGGACGTGTTCACCATGCGGGAGGCGTTGGGAGGGTGGCAGGGCAAGACGGTGGCGTGGATCGGCGACGGCAACAACATGGCCAACAGCTGGATCCATACCGCCGGGACCCTGGGGTTCGAGTTGCGCCTGGCGTGCCCGGAAGGATTCGAGCCCGATCGGTCGGTGTTCGACCGGAACAAGGCGCGCACGGACATCAGCATTACCGAGGATCTCGAGGAGGCCGTGGCCGGGGCGCACGTCGTCACCACCGACGTCTGGGCCTCCATGGGCCAGGAGGAGGAGGCCGAGGCCCGGCGCATCGCGTTTCAGGGGTACCTGGTGGACGAGGCGCTCATGGCCAAGGCCGACCGCGACGCCATCTTCCTTCATTGTCTGCCCGCACACCGTGGCGAGGAAGTGGCCGCGGCCGTGATCGACGGTCCGCAATCACGGGTGTGGGACGAGGCTGAGAACCGCCTACACGTGCAGAAGGCCCTCATGGCCACGCTGCTGGAGATGTCCTGATGTCCGCATCGGAAACGCTCAAGAAGACACCCCTGTACCAGGTCCACGTCGAGGCCGGCGGCAAGATGGTTCCGTTTGCCGGCTACGAAATGCCGGTCCAGTACCGCGCGGGCATCCTGGCCGAACACAAGGCCGTGCGGGAGGACGCCGGCCTGTTCGATGTCTCCCACATGGGGGAGATCGAAGTGACGGGTCCGGACCGGAACGCGTTCGTCAACCGCGTGACGTGCAACGACATCTCGGCGCTCCGGGCCGGGGAGGTGCAGTACTCCGCCGTGCTCGACTCTGGCGGCACGTTCATCGACGATTGCACCGTCTACCGGTTCGAAGACAAGTTGATGGTGGTCGTGAACGCCTCGAATGCGGATGCCGTCTGGGAGCATTTCGTGGCGCAGAAGCGCAACGCCAACATTCGCCTCAAGAACATTTCCGACGACGTGGGGCTGCTGGCCTTGCAGGGACCGCGGGCAGAGGCCGTCCTGCAGACGGCGACCGCCACGCCGCTGGGCTCCATCGACTATTACACCTTCCGGTCGGGGGCCGTGGCAGGCAAGGACTGCTTCATCTCACGCACCGGCTACACCGGCGAAGACGGCTTCGAGCTCTATTGCCGGGCCGCGGATACCGAAACGCTCTGGCATGCCCTGGTCGGTGAAGGCAAAGCGGTCCCCTGTGGGCTCGGCGCCCGCGACATCCTGCGCCTGGAGATGGCGTACGCTCTCTACGGCAATGAAATCGATGATACCATCTCGCCCCTCGAAGCCGGCCTCGGGTGGATCGTCAAGCTGGACAAGGGGTCGCCCTTCGTCGGTGACGCCGCGCTCCGGCAGCAGAAGAGCGCCGGGGTCACCCGTCGTCTCGTGGGCTTCCGTCTGCGCGAAAAGGCCATCGCCCGCCCCGGGTATCCAGTCTACCTCGAGGGCAAGGAGGTGGACCGCGTCCGCAGCGGCGTCATGAGCCCGTCGGTCGGAGCGGCCATCGGGACCACCTTTCTCCCAGTCGCCGCGGCCACGGTCGGTACCACCTTCGAGATTGATTGTCGCGGCAAGCGGGTGTCTGCCGAGGTGGTCAAACGACCCTTCTGGCAGAACGGGTCGGCCAAGAAGAAGTGAACACCGGGCCGCTTCGGGTTGCCGTTCTGACCGTGTCCGACGCCGGCAGCCGGGGCGAGCGCGAAGACACCTCCGGCGCCTCGATCGCGGCCTGGGTGGAGCAGCGGTCCTACCAGCTGATCGAGCGCGGCCTGGTGGCGGATGACACCGGCGCCATCGCGGGTACCCTCACCCGCTGGGCCGACCGCGGTGACATCGATCTCATTCTCACGACCGGTGGCACGGGACTCACGCAGCGAGACGTGACTCCGGAAGCCACGCGTGCCGTGCTGGAGCGGGACGCCCCGGGCATACCGGAAGCGATGCGCATGACGGCCTACCCCGGATACCCGACGGCCGCCTTGTCGCGTGGCGTCGCGGGCCTGCGGGGCAGCACCCTCATCGTCAATTTGCCAGGGAGCCCCGGAGGAGTGCGGGACGGGCTGACCGTGCTCGAAGGTCTTGTCGACCACGCGCGTGATCTCCTGCGGGATCTCCAGCGGGGCCATCCGTGAGCAACGGCGCCACGCTCCTCATCACCATGGACGACCTCGAGAACGCGGTCCCCATCAACGGCGCGCTGGAGGCGGAGGGCTTCACAACCGCCATGCTGTCGTCCCGGGACGATGTCGGCCGTACCCTTCGGCGTGTGGATCCCGATCTGATCATCCTGACCGGTGCCGTCCACGAGCCTCGCGCCGTCCAGCTCTCCGCCATGGCTCGCGACCTCGGCGCCAGCGTTCTGGCCCTCCTCGAGCCCACCGACACCGGTCGGGGCACCAGCACCAAGGCACTGGGTGTGACCGACGTGCTCACCAAGCCGGCCGCCACCGAGGACGTCCTCACGACGGTGCACCGGATCCTGCGATGGCGTGAGATTCAGGAGCGTACCGGGATCGTTGGTGAGAGCGCCGCCATTCATGAGATCCTGGTCAGGATCGAACAGATGGCCCCGGCGTCCAGCACCGTCCTGATCGAAGGGGAATCGGGTACCGGGAAGGAACTGGTGGCGAAAGCCGTTCACGATTTTTCGCAGCGCCGCGGCAAGAGCTTCATCACGGTCAATTGTGCCGCCCTGCCGGAGACCTTGCTCGAATCGGAGCTGTTCGGACACGAGAAAGGGGCCTTCACCGGCGCCGCCGAGCGACGTCTCGGCCGTTTCGAGCTGGCCGACGGCGGCACCATCTTCCTGGATGAGATCGGGGAGATCCCCCTCAGTGTCCAGGTCAAGTTGCTTCGCGTGCTCGAGAGCAGGACGTTCTTCCGGGTGGGGGGGACCGAGCCCATCCGGATCGACGTGCGCGTCGTGGCCGCGACCAACCGGAACCTCAAGGAACAAGTGTCACTCGGGGAATTCCGCGAGGACCTGTACTATCGGCTGAACGTCCTGACCATCTATCTCCCTCCGCTCCGCGAGCGAAGGAGCGACATCCCCCTGCTGGTCCGGCGCTTCATCCGCGAGTTCACCCAGAACAACCAGTCGTCGTTCCGAGGCATCACGGCCGAGGCCATGCAACGACTGGTGGACGCCCCATGGCCCGGCAACGTCCGACAATTGCGCAACCTCATCGAATCGATGGTGGTCCTGGCTCCGGGCACCGAAATTCGCGCCGATGACATCCCGGACGACGTCTTCGAGGGCCCGGTCCTGCTGCCCGTGCCGCTCAACGCGACCGGGTCGGGCCCGGAATCGCCCGGAGGACGGGAGTTCGAATTCATCCTGCGGAGCCTCATGGATCTGCGCTACCAGGTCGAGGCGCTGAAACGCCGGGTGGACGAGGGTCCGCAGCGTGTCGAGGTCATCGAAGTCGGCGAGTCGCCCGTCGACGTGGTGGGCGTCGGTACTGAGGCCCTGGAAGAGGTCGTCTACCGGGCCGGAATGACCATGGCCGACGTCGAAAAGGCCGCCATTGAGGCGGCGCTCAGGGATGCCGGCGGCAACCGCCGCGAAGCTGCCGAGGTGCTGGGAATCGGCGAGCGCACCCTCTACCGCAAGATCAAAGCGTATCAGCTAGGCTAAGTCTTTCTCGCAAGCGACTTTGCGAGGTTAGTCAGGGTTGACAATTCCCCTGGCCGACTCCGATATTGCTTGGGATCCTCATCCGCTTCAATCCGGTAGGGCCTTTGCGTTTCACGATCGACGCTCCTTCCTGTGTCGCCTGCCTCGCGTGTGTCCGGGTCTGTCCGACCGCTGCCATCGCGGTCGATGGCGCCACGGTGCGAGTCGTCGACGAAGCGTGCATCCGCTGCGGACAGTGTTTCCCGGCCTGTCCCCATGAGGCGGTCAAGGTGTCGGGCGAGATCGGCAAGGCCCTGGCGGTGGCCGCGAACGGCGGCGGCGTCCTGATACTGGCCCCGGAGGCCGTGGCGCATTTCTACCCCGCCACACCGGAACAAGTGGTCAACGCGTGTTACGCCGCCGGCTTCCGGGCGGTATACCGAGGCATTGTTGGCGATGAGTTGGTCGCCGCGGCCTACTTGCGACTGTGGGGGACCGAGACGTGGGGCACCATGATTCGCTCCACCGATCCGGCCGTGGTCGAGACAATTCGGACCACCTATCCGGAACTGGTGCCCTACCTGGCCCCGGTGGCGATTCCTGCGGTGGCCGAGGCGCGGTATCTGCGTGCAACGCATGGAGCGGGCACCCCGATCGTCTACGCGGGTCTGGCACCGCCGATCGACGCGATCGAGTTGGAGGCCGCGGTCACATTCGAGGATCTGGGGCTCATCTTTGGTCTGCGCGGTGTGCAGGTCCTGAAGCAGGACAGTTACTTTGCGCGGATACCGGAAGAGCGGCGCCGCCACCTGAGCACCGCCGGCGGCCTGCCGCTCGGGTTACTGGACGAGCTGCAAGCGTCGGGTCACCGGTTTCACAAGGTGCGGGGGCTCGAGGCCATCAAGGGCCTGGCCCATGCGGTCATCGTGAAACGACTGGATCTCGGGTTCGTCGATCTGCTGTCCTACGAGGGGGCTCTCGATCACCCGTTGTCGGGCCCCCCGGAGGAGTTGTTCTGGCGACGCCTGCTGGTGTCCAGCACCGAGCCGCCGAGAAGCCCGACGCCGGTGATCGATGAAGGTATCGTGATGAGCGTGGGGGCCACGTTCGACATCAAGCATCGGCCTGCGCAGCCGGACGCGGAGACCGTGGCAGCGCTGCTCGAGTCGGTGGGAACCGGGCCCAATGGCAAGGCGTGGGATTGTGGCGCCTGTGGCTTCGCGACCTGCCGCCGATTCGCCGAGGCGGCAGCGCTGGGCCGGGCCACACTGAGGCAGTGCGGGCCCTATCAGGAGCGCCGCGCCGAGGAGGCCGCCGAGGAGGCCGCCACCGACGCGTTGACGGCGCTGGCCACCGTGCGGGTTCTCCGGGACCGGCTGGCCTATGAGGTGGAGCGGTCGAAGCGGAGTGCCGAGGGATTCGCCGTGTTGTTCATCGACCTCGACCGGTTCAAGGAGGTCAACGACCGGCACGGCCACGAGGCGGGCAACGAGGTTCTCCGGGGCGTGGCCAGTGAGATCCGGGGGGCGGTCCGGGCATCGGACCTGGCGGCCCGATATGGCGGGGACGAATTCGTGGTCCTCCTGACCCGGACCGATCTGGCTGGAGCCAGCCGGGTGGCCGAGGCGCTGCGGGCCGGAATTGAGGGGGTTGGGCGTCGGTTGGGCTATCCGGTCGGATTCGTGACGGCAAGCATAGGACTTGCAGAATTCGACCCGGGGAAACCGGACAGCGGAGACCTGCTGGTCACGGCCGACCGTGCGCTCTATGCGGCTAAGTCAAAGGGACGTAACATAGTAGCGGAAGAAATCGAACACCGAAGAAACACCGAAATCGTCAACCTCGAGGCGGGTCAAACCTGATGACGGCATACGATTCGGCCAAGCAAACTGAGCTGAATGAGCAGGATCGCCCAGCACTGGGTGGTTCGGACGCCCCCGATCCGTGGGGGGTGCGCCGGGCCGAGAACCTGCTGACCAGCCTGGAGGGGGTGCTGTCCGCCCGGGTGGTGACGACCCCGCTCGGGGAGGTCAGCGAGGTGCACGTCCTGGCGCAGTCCGGGCTCAGTCCCAAGCAGGTGGTCCGGAACGTGGAATCGGCTCTGCTGGCGCAGCTGGGGCTCAAGGTCGACCACCGCAAGATCAGCATTGCCCAGACGGCGGACGTCAAACCGATCGAGGCGCTTGAATCCGAGACGGTACGGGAGAAGATGCTGCAGCGGGCCGTGCTGTTCGAGGGCATGCAGGTTCTGCCCGGGTCCCGGCCCCATCGCATCGGGCTGACGGTCACGCTGTCGTATCATGGTTTGCGCGAGACGGCCGAGGCGGAGAGCCCCGACACGCCGCGCAGCCGCGTCGAGGCAGCGGCCCGGGCCACGATCACGGTGCTGGATCGACTCATGGAAGATTCGTCGGTGGCGTTGGAGGGGGCCAAGATCGTCGAGGCCTTCGACCGGGAGTTTGCCTTCGTGGCGGTGCAGGGGCTGGGAGGCCGGGAGACCTTGTTGTTGACCGGCACGGCGGAGATTCGGGAGAGCGCCGAACGGGCGGCGGTCTTTGCCGTCCTGGACGCCACCAATCGATGGACCGAAGCGCGGCGGCCCGGGAGCTGAGGGCCACGCGGTACAGAATTGTGCGGGAATCTGGGGGTGAGGGCGGTGGTGCGGAGGGGTTGGTCACCACCTTGACGAAAGAAAGGAGAGAGAGGGAGGGGACCAGGCAGTCTTAGCAGGAACGCTGAGCGGAGCGTATAGCGGCGTGACAGGAGCGGAGCGTCAGGTGGGTCATAGCGAGACTCGCCACTTCCACGAGAGTTCGATACCCTCATAGGAGGTGACGCTCTATGTCGCTGAAAGCAGCGGCTGGCGGCGAGTCGTTAATCACCAAGGTCATCAAGGTGCTTCTCGGCTTCCTGTCGGCTGAAGA
>JBDHIK010000084.1:0-10804 GCA_039587475.1 Gemmatimonadota bacterium
AGAGATTTGCCCACGAGGCGTCGTCCTTCACCGACGGCGATGAACTCGACCTGGCCAACCCCACTGACGGAATGCGACCGACGACTTCGACGACATTCCGTCGGCCCGCATCGTGACCACGCTGAACGCCGACCGCGTGGACTCCGGATCAATGGCGGCAATCTCTACACCAGGACCTCCTCGTGGCGTTTCTCGCCGCGGAACCTGATGGACGAGCGCAATCGGAACGAGCGGCTTCCGGGCCCAGCCCTGGAGACTGCAGCCCTGGTCCTGCGACCGGGGCCGTTGTCCCCCATCGACCGGCAGTGTTGCGGGCGCCACACGTCTGTCGGTCTGCTCTGCCGGCGGGGCGGCGACAAACCGTCGCCCTTGCCGTAAGTTGCACTACAACAATATTTTAGAGGCACCGGCGACGATGGCGTACCCTTTGCTGCAACGGCAGGGCAGCCGGCCGCCTCCGGACCAAGGACGTAATCCATGAGCCCCATCCCTCGCACCAGAGCCCTCGCCAATCGCCATGGCATCACCTTGGGGGAGATGATGGTGGTGCTGGGCCTGATCGGGTTGCTGGTGGCCATCGTCGCTCCAAAGGTCGACTTCCAGCACTATCAGATCGAGGGGGGCATGCAGGCGGTAGCCACCACCCTCATGGGGGCCCAGCGGGAGGCCATCGGGAAGCAGCACGACGTGGCCGTACTGTTCGATCAGCCCAATGCGACGCTGCGTGTCCTGTACGACGCCAACAACAACGGCTTCATCGACGTCTCGGAGCGGGTCCGGGTGATCCGGCTGGACAGCCACGTCCGGTTCGGCCGGGCCAGTGCCTCCGCCCTGCCCCAGATCGGCGCCAGCACCCTGACCTTCACGCGTCTCATCGGCGGTTATCCCAGCGTGGTCTTCCACCGCAACGGCGCGGCGAGTCAGAGTGGCGGCTTCTACCTGACTTCGGTTCGGGCCCTGTCGGGCAATTCCATCTACCAGCGGGACACCCGGGCCCTCGAACTCTTTCGTGCCACCGGGCGGCCGGCGTGGTATCGCTACGACGGCACCAACTGGACCAGGGGATTCTAGTGAAGGACCGTCGGGGCTTTACCATCCTCGAAGTCGCCGTGGCGCTGGCCATCCTGGCCGGCGTGCTGCTGGTCCTGGCTACGACCACGGCCCGGTTCATCCACACGGTCACGATCGACCGCGTTCGCATTCAAGCCAATGCCGCCGCCGACGCCCACATCGCCCGGATCCGGTTGTGGCCGACCTACGACAGCCTGTCGGTAGAGTTCAGTGGGACGGACAACAACTACCCGTATGCCGGCTGGACCAGGCAAACCACCGTCACCCATGTCGGCGGCGCCGGCCAACCCCATGACTACACCCGCATCACCGTGGCGGTCACCGCGCCGGCGCTCGACAGCACGGTCCGCCGCACCATCACCATTGCCGCCGATCGGTAAGGGACCCGCCATGCGGACCGTACGGGGCATGACGCTCGTGGAGATGCTGGTCGCTCTGGTCATCTTCTCCATCGTGCTGGCCGCCGCCCTCGGCGCCCTCCGGAACCAGACCCGGGGCTTCGACCGCGGAGCGGAGGAGATGGCGGTCCTCCAGAACATGCGGTTCGCCGCCGACGTCCTGCAGCAAGAAGTCCGGAGCAGCGGCAACAACCTCGCGCCGGAGCAACCCCCGATCGTGTACGCCGGCGTGAATGCGTTTGCCTTCAACGCGGACCTCAACTCCAACACGCCCGGCGACCTGGACGCGGTGTTCGTCGACCCGGACGCGCCCAACGCCGAGGTGAACGGCTTCCTGTTGGCAGATCAGGCCACCATTCCGCAGTCTTCGCCTGCCTACGCCTACCCCCTGGCCGACTATATCGGCAACACGGCAGAGACGATCATGTTCTACTTCGAGCCGGATGCGTCGACCGCCGATCCCAACGACTTCCGGCTGATGCGCCAGGTCAACGCGCAGCCCGCCGAACTCCTGGTCCGAAACATCCTGGCCTTTCCTGGCCGGCCGTTCTTCCAGTACTACCACGAAACGAGCGGGCGCATCGATTCGGTCCCGTCGGCCTGGTACCCGATGACCCACCCCTCGGCCATCTACACCGGGAGCCAGGCGGTGCAGATCAACCAGATGCGGGCCGTCGAGGTCAACTTCTCGGTCAGTAACGGTCGCACCGGTGCGGCGCAGACCACCCAGCCGATGAGCGTGACTGTCTCCCTGCCCAACATGGGAATCGACCCGCCACCCAACTGTGGGGCGGCGCCGATCCTGTCGGTCGGGCTGACGGGCACCTCGACGGGGTGGGAGAACAGGGAGCGCGTCGACCTCTCATGGCCCGCCGCGTTCGACGAAGCCGGCGGCGCCCGGGACGTGGTCCGCTACGTCATCTGGCGGCGCCAGGGGGCAGCCCCTTGGGGTCCGCCCTATTCCTCCGTGGCGGCAGGACACTCGACCTATGTGTTCACGGATGACAACGTGGTCGTGGGACAGACCTACGAGTACCGGCTGGCTGCCCAGGATTGTACCCCGGGGACTTCGGCTCTCGCGGGGGCCTTCGTCACGGTCGTGACCGGACCGCCTCAGCCCTGAGCCCGTCGCCGGACGCCCGGCACCACATTCGCAGCCTCCAACCCCGTGGGCCGATCGACCCGGCCCCGCAGCGTCTCCACGCACCCGAAGCGCATCGGGGTCTCCACCACCTCCCTTCACGGACGCCGCGGGTGCTCCGGCCCACGGGCCGAGTCAACACACGCCCCTCGGATCGGATCGGCGTAGATTGCTAACAGGCCTGTCCGACCTTGCCGACCTGACGCTCAACGAGGCGAGAATCGCATGAAGACCATCATCGAACCGTTCCGGATCAAGGTCGTCGAGCCTCTCACGATGAGCACGCCTGATGAGCGGCGGCGCCTCCTCGCCGCGGCACATTTCAACGTATTCAATCTCCATGCCCACCACGTCCTCATCGACCTGCTGACCGACAGCGGCACCGGTGCCATGAGCAGCCTCCAGTGGGCAGGGATCATGCAGGGCGATGAGTCCTACGCCGGAGCCGAGAGTTTCTATCGCTTCCAGCGAGTGGTGGCGGACCTGACCGGGTTCCCGCATGTGCTTCCCACTCACCAAGGGCGGGCGGCGGAGCGCATTCTCTTCGAATTGGTCGGCGGCCCTGACAAGGTGGTCCCCAACAACAATCATTTTGACACGACGCGGGCCAATATCGAGCACTCCGGCGCCCGGGCGGTCGATCTGGTGATCGAGGAGGGCACGCACGCCGAGATCGAACATCCGTTCAAGGGGAACCTCGATATCGAGAAACTGCGGGCGCTGATCGAAGAGGTGGGGGCCGACCGGGTGCCGCTGTGCATGGTGACGGTGACCAACAACTCCGGCGGCGGCCAGCCAGTCAGTCTGGAGAACCTCAGAGCCGTCCGCGCCGTGTGCGACGAGTACGACATTCCCCTGTTTCTCGACGCCTGTCGCTTTGCCGAGAACGCCTACTTCATCAAGCTGCGGGAACCGGGGCAGGCGGACCGATCGGTTCGCGAGATCGTGCGCGACATGTTCGACCTGGCCGACGGGGCCACCATCAGCGCCAAGAAGGACGGCCTGGTCAACATCGGTGGCATGCTGCTGCTCAAGGATGAGACGCTGTTCGAACGCGCCAGTGCTCTCCTGATCCTGACAGAGGGCTTCGTGACCTACGGCGGCCTCGCCGGGCGGGATCTCGAAGCCATGGCACAGGGGTTCAAGGAAGTGGTACACGAAGACTACCTCGCCTACCGCATCCGGTCGACGGAGTACCTCGGTGAACGACTCATCGAGATCGGCTACCCAATCGTGCGACCGCCGGGCGGGCACGCCATCTACGTGGATGCCGGCTCGCTGCTACCACACATCCCCACGGCCGAGTTTCCCGGGCAGGCGCTGGTGTGTGCGTTCTATCGAGAGGGAGGGGTTCGGGCCGTCGAGCTGGGGAGCGTCATGTTCGGCGGGGGCGGCAAGCCGCCGCCGATGGAACTGGTGCGGCTTGCCATTCCGCGCAGGGTGTACACCCAGAGCCACCTCGACTACGTAGCCGAGGCCGCCGAGCACATCTTCCGTCATCGCGCTGCGCTCGTGGGATTCAGGATGACCAACGATCCACCGTACCTTCGGCACTTCACGGCACGGTTCGAGGAGCTTACACCTCGATGATCTGGTCCCGTCGGGTCCCCACACTCACGTAGCGAATCGGGGTCGCCAGGAGATCCTGCAACCGGTCGAGATAGGCCCGGGCCTCGGGAGGGAGATCCGCCATCCGCCGAGCGCCCCCGGTCGACTTGCGCCACCCTGGGAGCACCTCATACTCCGGACGCACCCGGTCCAGGGTCTCGAGGTCTCCCGGCATGTGTTCAATCCGCGCGCCGTCGAGGTCGTATGCGACCCCAACGGGGATCTCCGCGAAGTGATCGAGGACGTCGAGCTTGGTGACCGCGAGTCCGGTCAGACCATTGATCCGTGCGGAGTACCGTGCCACGGTGGCGTCGAACCACCCGCAGCGTCGCGGTCGGCCGGTGGTGGCCCCAAACTCGCCGCCATGCTCACGAAGTCGGCCGGCTTCTTCCTCCGTCGCTTCGGTGGGAAGCGGACCGTTGCCGACCCGGGTCGTGTAGGCCTTCACGACTCCGAGAATCTGGTCCAGGGACGTCGGCCCGATGCCGGCGCCCGTGACGGCGCCGCCTGCGGTCGTGTTCGAGGACGTCACGTAGGGGTAGGTGCCGTGGTCCAGGTCGAGTAGGGCCCCCTGGGCGCCCTCGAGGAGTACCCGTCGCCCATCCGCGAGTGCCCGGTAGACCCGGAGTCCCGTGTCCCCCGCCAAAGGAAGCAGGCGAGGCGCCAGCCCAACCAGCAGGTCGAGGGTTCGATCGAGTGAGGCCCGTTCCTGAGACCCCATCATCTCCAGCAACTGGTTGACTCGTGCCACCTGCGCGGCCACCTGGCTCCGCAAGCGTTCCGGATGATGCAGGTCCCCGACACGGACGCCGCGCCGGCCGGTCTTGTCCTCGTACGCGGGCCCGATGCCCCGACCGGTCGTGCCGATCTTCTGGCTCTTGTCGCGTTCGGTGTCGAGGAGTTTGTGGTATGGCAACACCAGGTGGGCGCGGTCCGAGACGAAGAGCCGCTCCTGGACGACGATGCCCCGCCCAACCAGTTGATCGATTTCACCGAACAGGGTCTCCGGATCCAGGACGACCCCATTGCCGATGATGCAGGCCGTGCCCGGATGGAGCATGCCGGACGGAATCTGGTGGAGGATGAACTCCTCGTCCCCGATGACGACGGTGTGGCCGGCGTTGGCACCACCCTGATACCGGACGACCAGATCTGCCTCTTCGGCCAGGACATCGACAATCTTGCCCTTGCCCTCATCCCCCCACTGGGCGCCGACGATGACTATACAGTAGGTCTTCGGACCGAACATGAACGCACGCCACCTTCCGGGCGGGTTGGGACACGGGAACGACGCACGACTGACGTCACAAACAAAACGGCGCCCGAGAGGGCCGCCGTTCCGTCTGCAAGCTACCGATGCCCGGAAGTCGGGTCAAATCGAGCCGGCAAGCGCCTGCCCGACGGCCGTGGCCGTCTGGAAATCGAGCCCCTCGAGGGTATCGGCACGGGTGTGAAGACGAGCCAGAGTGGTACGGTCACACCGCGTGATGGTCACGGCGACGGCACCGGAGCGGGCCATGGGGGCGCTCTCCAGCGGCGCCAGCACCGGGATCTTCAGCGAGGTCGCCTCGAGGCCCGCCCGGCCCAGCCGGGTGGCTATCTCCCTGGCCAGCCCGGCTCCCGCGGCGTTGTGGTGGCAGACCCGCAGGCGCCCGACGTCATCGAGGACATCCAGATTGACGACTTCGACGCCCGGCAACGATGTGCCCCGTTCCTGGGCGAAGATCCTGGCGCCGACGAGGCCGAACTCCTGGGCGCTGGTCAGAAGGATGCCAAGATCGTCACTGGTGGCGTGCGCTGCCGCGGTGAGAGCCGCCAGCACACCGGAGGCATTGTCGCGGGCTCCGGGCGAGGTGCCGGCCAGGCCCCCCCTGCTGGCCAAGCCGCAGGCCACCAATGCCAGGATGGCCGCCCCGGCCACGAGATCGACGTCGAGTGGAGCACGGAGCCGCCACACCGCCAGCATGGTGAGGAGCAGGACGACGATGGCGGCGTAGCCGCCGGCCCAGAGCAAGGCCCCGAGGGACATGCCTTGCGCCTTGGTGTCGTAATGAGCCACGATCCAGCGGCGCGGCGTTCCGGTGCCACGAACGGCCACGAGGTTGGCCGCTTCTCTCGGCTGTCCGCCGACCGGTGCCCATCCCAGCGCCACGCCGGCCAACAACAGGCCCAGCGCGACCACTCCGACCCCCCAGGCCGCCAGGGCTGCCCAAGCAGGGGCCCGGGGGACGGTGAGGAGCGGTATCTGCACCAGCATGAGCCACCCCAACCCGGCACCGAACAACGGGTAGACCGTGACGGTCGAGGCACTGAACTGGAAGCGCTGCTCCTCGACCCTGAATCCGAGCGAGGACAGGTAGCCGGCCATGACCCGGCGCGCCTGAAGCGCACCTTCAGACCCCGCCTCTCGCGAGTCCGACAAGATCATTTCGAGGATTTCGCCCGGCTTTGGCATGCCCGTCAGTCGCCTTGGTTCAGGAGCTGCGGCGCCGGGAGGTCTTGCGTCGCGTGGTCGTCGCGGGCTTCCCGAACCCCGCGGCACTTGCCGTTTCCTCCGCCACGGTACCATCGGCCACCAGATTCGCGACGTCCTGCGCGAAGGACCGCATCCCCAGGTCTCCGCTGTCCAATTCCATCAGGGGGAGGATCTTGCCCGGCGCCCCGCTCCGGATCAGGTCACGCACCTCCGGGGTGACGACCAGCAACTCGAACGCCGGTGTTCGGCCCGCCCCGTCGTCGCGAGGTAGCAATTGCTGGGCAACGACCCCTCGCAGACTCTCGGCCAGGCGGACGCGGCCGAGGTCGCGCTCTTCGGCCGGCAGCATGGCAATGACCCGCTCGATGGTCGAGGCGACGTCGGGTGTCGGCACCGAGGAGATGACCAACAACCCGGTTTCCGCGGCGGTCAGCGCGGTCTCCAGAGTATCGGCGTCTGGGAGATCGTTGACCACGATCACGTCCGGATCCTGCCGAAGGGCGGCCTGCAGGCCGCGAACCGCGCTGTCGGTATCGATGCCGACTTCCCGTTGCGTGACGGAGCACTTGAGGTCGCGGTGCAGAAATTCGATGGGGCTTTCCACCGTGACGATGTGCCGGTGATGGGTGCGGTTCACATAGTCGATCAACCCGGCAATCGTCGACGTCTTACCGCTCCCGGCACTCCCAGCCACCAGCAGCAATCCCTGCTCGGCATCAACGAGGCTACTCAGAGATTCGGGCGCCCCCAGCGAGTCCAGCGAGGGGATCTCGAACGGGATCACCCGCATCACCACCATGAATGAAGACCGTTGCCGCAGAATGTTGACCCGGAACCGGCCGACGCCTGGCATGCCCCAGCTGCAGTCGTAATCATGCAACTCGTCCACGCGGCGCCGGACGTCCTCGCTGGCGATCAACTTGAGGGCAATGGCTTTGGTCTGGTCCGGTGTCAACCGCTGCTTGGTCAGGGGCACCAGCTTGCCGTTGACACGAGCGCGGAAGACATCACCAGCCTTGATGTGCAGGTCGGAAGCACCGCGCGTGACCGCGGCCTTGATGATCTTCTCCATCGATCCGGACATTTCCTCGGGGTTAGGCATTGGTCGAACCCTGGGTCGGTGGTAGGAGGCCCATCCGGTCGCGAACCTGATGCAACGTGTCCTGGGCGACGACGGCCGCCTTGTCGGCGCCGGCGGCCAGGATATCGGGCACCCGCCCCTCATCAGCGGCGAGGTCGGCGGCCCGATCCCGCATCGGCGCCAGGGTCTCGGCCATGTTGTCGGCCAGGACCCGCTTACAGTCCAGGCAGCCCCACCCCGCGGACCGGCATTGCGCCGCCACCGTGGTGCGGGTCTCGGCCGTCGAAAAGTAGCCGTGCAGGGTGTAGACGTTGCAGATGTCGGGATTGCCGGGGTCCTTCTTGGTCTGTCTGGCCGGGTCGGTCATCGCGGGACGGAGCCGTTGCCAGATCTCTTCAGGACTGTCGAGGACGCCAATGGTGTTCCCACGGCTCTTGGACATCTTGCCAGCGCCGTCGAGGCCTACGATGCGGAGAGCCTCCGTCTTGCGCGGCGTGGGCTCCGGAAAGAACGGCTCTCCGGCGACAAACGTCTGGTTCCAGCGGCGCGCCACCTCGCGGGCCAGTTCCAGGTGTTGGAACTGGTCCTCGCCGACCGGGACCGCGTCGGCCCGGTACAACAGGATGTCGGCAGCCTGGAGAATGGGATAATTGAGCAGTCCCGCCGGAATGCTCTCCATCCCGCGCGACTTGTCCTTGTACTGTGTCATCCGTTCCAGGTCCCCGACCGGTGTCACGGCGTTCAGGAGCCACATCAGTTCGGTATGGGCCGGGACGTGTGACTGCACGAACAGCGTGGCGTGGTCGGGGTCGATCCCCGCGGCCAGCAGCCCGATGGCCATGTCGAGGGTCAGCTGCGGAAGGAGCTCGGGAGGCGTCGATCCCGCCGTGACCGCGTGCAGGTCCACGATCGAGTAGAACGACTCATATTCCTGCTGTAAATTGACCCAGTTGCGAACCGCACCCAGCCAATTGCCGATGTGAAGTTCGCCGGACGGTTGAATTCCCGAGAAGATGCGCGCCATTACGCCAAGCTACCTAGCCGTCACAGCAGGTGCAAGATGCTATCGCCATTGGACTTACTCGACTTGGCCACTCGCGCCGCCACCCGCGCCGCCAGGTACATCCGCACCATGGAGCCCCCTGCCGATCCCCAGCGCTGGGGTCGCAAGGGCACCAGCGACTTCGTCACCGACGTCGACCGGACGGCCGTGGCGCTCATCGCTGAAGTGCTCGAGGAGGAAACGCCCAAGGCCACCATCGTCGGGGAGGAGCTGTCCTCCGAGACCGCGGTCAGAGGGCTCGTCTGGATCGTGGATCCGCTGGACGGAACCACGAACTTCCTCCATCGCTATCCGATGTACGCCGTCTCGGTTGCCGCGGCTGTCGACGGCATCCTTCAGGCGGGTGTGGTGCTGGACATTCCGCACGACCATTGCTACCGGGCGGCCCTGGGCCATGGCGCCACGTTGGGCGACACCAGGCTGTCCGTCTCCGACCTGACCGACCCGACGGCGGCCCTGATCGGCACCGGTTTCCCGTTCAAGCGACCAGAGTGGTTGCCGATGTACACCCGGCAATTTAGTGGCATCCTGACCGGCACCAGCGGCGTGCGGCGGACAGGCTCGGCGGCACTCGATCTTGCCGCGGTCGCCGCGGGACGTTATGACGGATTCTGGGAGCTGGCGCTCGCTCCCTGGGACATCGCCGCCGGAGTCCTCCTGGTGACGGAAGCGGGCGGGACCGTCTCGGACCTCGCGGGCCGCCCGGTAGGGCTCGGGCATACGCCGGTGATTGCGGGCAACGCGGCCATGCACGCCTGGCTCCTGGCCCAACTCGAAGCTGATGGCTCGCTGCTGCAACAGCCAGCGGGACCGGAGAATCATCCATGACCGATCGCGACCCGCCGGACGTCTCTCATTCGCTCAAGGCCTGGAGCGACGCGCTGGCGGCCGACATCCCGGTACCGGGTGGAGGCGCCGCCGCAGCCATCACGGCCTCGCTGGCGGCTTCTCTGGTGGCGATGAGCGCGCGCCTGACCTTGAACCACGAGGAGTTCCGGGATGTGGAGGACACCTTCGGGCAGATGGCTGAAGAAGCCGACAGCCTGCGGGAGGATCTCGTGCTCCTGGCCGAAGAAGATGTCCTGGCGTACGGCGCAGTGGCCCAGGCGCTCGCCATCCCCCATGACGGCCCGGACGAGACCATTCTGAGGCGCATCAACCTCAACGCCGCCCTGGTCGGCGCCGCCGAAGTGCAAATCGCGGTGCTCCGGCTGGCGCAGATCACGCTGTCGTTGTCCCGGGCAGCGGTCGACCACGGGAATCCTCGTGTTCAGGCCGACGCCGCCACGGCCGGGCTCCTGGCGGCCGCCGCCGCGAGAGCGGCGTGGCTGAACGTGCGCGCCGACCTGGGGCTGGTTCGCGAGGAGATCCTCGAGGAGGACGCTCCCGGGGACATGAGTGACGAGAAGATCGCCGGCCTGCTCAAGCAGGCGACCCGGCTGATGGTCGACGTCAAGCAGGACGAGCGGGGCTTGCGGCGGATCATGCGGTGGCCCTGACCGAGCCTGAATAGCGAACCGGGCCGGTAGCCGGCCTACGGCGGGGTTCCGGCGGCCTCGACCAGGGTCAGAATCCGGGGCTCGCCATCCCTGATGGCCACGGTGTGCTCGAAGTGGGCCGACAGGCTGCCGTCCGCCGTCACGACGGTCCACTTGTCCGCCTGGGTCTTGGTGGCGGGGTCACCCGCGGTGATCATCGGCTCGATGGCCACCGTCATCCCTTCGACCAGCCTGCGACCGCGCTTCGGCGTGCCGTAATTCGGGATTTGCGGCTCTTCGTGGAACTGCTCTCCAATCCCGTGCCCCACGAGTTCCCGCACCACACCAAAGCCCTGGCCCTCGGCCACCGTCTGCACGGCGTGCCCGATGTCACCGACATGGTTGCCGGCGCGGGCGGCGGCGATGCCCGCCACCAACGCAGCCTGGGTCACGTCGAGCAACCGTTGCGTTTCGGGGGCGATCTCTCA
>JBDHIK010000084.1:10812-22777 GCA_039587475.1 Gemmatimonadota bacterium
GAATCGGCGTGCAAGCCATCGAGGTGCACACCTACGTCGATACTGACGATACTGCCTTCTCGCAGGACCCGGGTGTCCGACGGGATTCCGTGGACGATCTCCTCGTTGATGGAGGTGCACAGGGTCTTGGGGAAGCCGTACAATCCCTTGAAGGAGGGTCTGGCCCCTGGATGGCTGCGGATGAACGCCTCGGCCATTGCATCGAGGTCCTCAGTGGTCATGCCGGGGACCAGCTCACGTCGCATGAGTGCCAGGGTGGCGCCGACGATCCTGCCCGCCTCCGTCATGGTGTCGATTTCCCGGGCCGACTTGATCGTGACCATCGCTAGTGCCCGATGGCCCGGCACAGTCGTTCGAACACCTCGTCAACGGTCCCGACCGCCGGGACCCGGTGGACCGCCTGGCGATCCTCGTACCAGGCCAGGACCGGCGCGGTCTGCGTCCGATAGGTCTCGAGCCGGACGCGCACCGCGTCGGGGTCGTCATCGGCGCGCCCCTCGAGGTCCCGGCGCTTCGTCAACCGGCCCAGAATCTCCTCGTCGGTCACGTCGAAGAAGACGACGTGGTCCATCTGCCGCTCACGGCCTTCCAGCAATGCTGCCAGTCCCTCCGCTTGCGGGATGGTCCGGACCACGCCATCGAAAATGACGCCTCCGCTCGCAGCCGGTTTTTCGAGTTCCTCACGGATGACGCCCATGATGATGTCGTCGCTCACCAGGTGTCCGGCCTCCATGACGGCCTTGGCCTCCAGGCCCAGCGGCGTCCCGGCCGCCACGGCCTCTCGCAGGAGGTCGCCCGTGGCGAACTTGGGGAGGGACAATCGCTCGGCCAGCAGGATGCCCTGGGTACCCTTGCCCGCCCCCGGCGGGCCCAACAGGAGTATGTCCATGTGCTTCCCCCATGTATGCCACGAGCGGTGAGGGATCGATCTCCCCACCGCCCGCTGTTTCCCCTGGTGTGCATGCTGCCAGTCGCAGGTCGAACCGCGACGCCTCGTTACATGAAGCGCGTCTGCCGGCCCCGGAACTTGACCCGCCCAGAGCGCATGAAGCCGTCGTACTGCCTCAGCTGGCGGTGCTGTTCGATGCGGGCAATGGTATCCAGCAAGACCCCCACCACGATCAGCACGGAGGTGCCACCGAACTGCGACTGAATGCCCAACCGGTCGGTGACGAAGATCGGCACCAGCGCGATGGCCGCCAGGAACAGGGCGCCTGGGAGCGTGATCCGGGACAGCACCGCATCGATGTAGTCGGCGGTGGCGGCGCCGGGCTTCACGCCAGGGATGAAGCCGCCCTGCTTCTTCAGGTTCTCCGCCAGATCCACCGAGTTGAAGATGATCGAGGTGTAGAAGTAGGTGAACAACACGATCATGATGGAGAACAGGATGGCGTAGGGGACGCTCCCCGGCACGAAGAAGTTGGCGACTTCCGTCATCCACTCGTAACTCGTGAAGCTCGCCAGCGTCCCTGGCACGATGATCAGGGTCTGGGCGAAGATGATCGGCATGACGTTGGCCGTCAGCATCCGGATCGGGATGAAGCTCTTGCGCCCTTCCTGAATCCGGCCCCGGCCCATCACCTTCCGCGGAATCTGAATGGGGATCCGCCGGGCGGCGATGGTCATGGCGGTCACCGCGGCGATGGCGCCCAGCAGCACGGCCACGTAGAGGGTCGCGGAGAACAGCGACACCACGCCCTCGGCAACGAAGCCGATCAACTGAATGGTCCCGGGCCAGAAGCGCTCCAGGATCGAGAACGTGATCAGGAGGCTGGCGCCGTTCCCGATGCCGTTCTCGGTGATCTGCTCACCCAGCCACATCACGAAGATCGCGCCGGTGGTCAGCGTGACGACCATGACGAAGCGGGATGCCAGCCCCGGGGCGGCCACGGCGCCGGGAATGGACTCCGTGAAGAGGGCGTAGGTATAGGACTGGGACAGGGCAATGAAGACGGTGGTGTACCGGGTCCACTGCGTAAGCTTCTTCCGCCCCTCTTCGTCCTTCTGCATTTTCCCGACGGCCGGGACGACGCCACCGGCCAGCTGGAAGATGATGGACGCCGAGATGTACGGCATGATCCCGAGCGCGAACACCGTGGCGCGGGACAGTCCGCCGCCCAGCATGTCGTACAATCCGAAGAAGCCGGCGGCGGCCGAATTGCGAACGAAGTCGGACAGGGCCTGGACGTTGACGCCCGGGGCGGCGATATGGGCGCCGATCCGGTAGATCACCAGAGCGAGGAGCGTGAACAGGAGCTTCTTCTTGAGCTCCGGATCCATGCTCATGGCCGGAACGCGGGGAGCGGTCACGCCTCGCTGACCTTCCCGCCCGCCCCTTCGATCTTGGCGCGCGCAGAAGCCGACAGGGCGACGCCGCTCACCTCGTACGCCCGGTCCACCTCACCGTTGCCCAGCAACTTGACCGGCGCCGCACGCTTGCTGATCAACCCTGCGGTGTAGAGCGTATCCGGCGTGACCGCGATGTCGGGAAGACCCTTCAACTTGGACACGTTCACGGCCTGGGCGGCGACCCGATTGGGATTGTGAAAGCCGCGCTTGGGAAGCCGCCGGTACATCGGCATCTGCCCACCCTCGAACCCGGGATTCGTCGATCCGCCCGACCGAGACTTGTGCCCCTTGTGCCCTCGCCCCGCCGTCTTGCCGGTTCCGGACCCCGGCCCACGGCCGACCCGCTTGCGATTCCGGGTCGACCCCTTGGGAGGCCGCAACGTCGACAGGGTGACGGGTGTGAGCTCCTTCTCGTTCCCCATTTATTTCTCCTCAGCCGGCGCTACCTCGATGAGGTGCCGGACCTTGTACAACATGCCGCGAATCGACGGTGAATCCTTGACGGTGACCGACTGCTGGTGGTGTCGGAGCCCCAGGGCCCGCAGTGTGCGCCGCATGGTCTCGGGGTGTCCGATCCCCGACCGCACCTGCTTCACCGTCAGCAACACTTCCTCTGAAGCCTTCTTGCGTGTCGCCACCTAGACCTCCTGCCGTGGCCGATAGGCGATGGCACCGACCTCGATGCCCCGTTCCCGGGCCACCTGCTGTACGGACACCAGCCGGGCGAGCCCATTCATGGTGGCCCGCACCATGTTGTGCGGATTGGTCGACCCCAGACACTTGGTCAGGATATCCGTGATGCCGGCGCACTCGAGCACCGATCGCACCGGGCCACCCGCGATGACACCGGTACCCGAAGCCGCGGGCTTGAGCAACACTCGCCCCGCTCCGTGCTCCCCGACGATCTCATGGGGAATGGTCGTCCCGACACGCGGGACCTCGACCATGGCGCCCTTGGCGGCCTCGACCGCCTTGCGCACGGCTTCGGCGACTTCATTGGCCTTCCCCGCTGCCATCCCGACCTTGCCGTTCCCGTCACCGACGGCCACGAGGGCGTTGAACGAGAAGCGCCGGCCACCCTTGACCACCTTGGCCACCCGGTTGATCGACACCACGTTTTCGACGAGGTCGCTGCCCCGGTCGCCCCGATCTCCCCGGTCCCGGCGCGGGCCTCCACGGCCACGCCCCCGGCCCTGTGAGGAACCGCCGCCCCGGCCGGACCCGCCCCTGCCGCTCGGCGCCGGCGGCGCCGTCTGCTCGGGTGCGGTCTCCTCGGGTGCGGCTTCAGCCGTGGCCGCAGGTTCCGCCTTCGCTGCGGGACTGTCCGCTGGCGGGCTGTCCGCCGCGGGGGTCTCCGCCTCGGGGGTCGCTGGCGCGTCCGACTGTTCGGGGGCCTTCTTTTCCTGGTCTTCCGACATCTAGAACTCCAATCCACCTTCGCGTGCGCCGTCAGCAACGGCCTTCACGCGTCCATGGTAGCGGTAGCCTGCACGATCGAACACGACCCTGGTGACACCCGAGGCCTTGGCCTTGGCGGCCAGCGCCTCGCCTACGGCCTTGGCCGTGGCGACCTTGCCCTCGCCGGCTACCACCCCTTCGCTGCGGTCGCACACACCGAGCAGGGTCGCGCCGGTGGTGTCGTCCACCAGCTGGGCATACATGTGTTTGAGCGAACGGAACACCACCAGCCGCGGCCGGTCTGGTGTACCCGTCACTCTCTTGCGTACCCGGAGGTGCCGGCGGTACCGGCGCTCACCACGGGTCTTGGGCGCATGAATGCGGCGCATATCTACTTGGCTCCTGTCTTCCCGGCCTTCCGGCGGACCTGTTCACCCTTGTAACGAATGCCCTTGCCCTTGTAGGGCTCGGGCGGACGGACGGACCGGATCTCGGCGGCCACCTGGCCGACGGCTTCCTTGTCCACGCCCTGGACGTTCACGACCGTGGTCCCCTCGACGGAGATGGTGACGCCGTCGGGGGCCTTGTAGTCGACCTGATGTGAGTACCCGACCACCAGCGTGACCCCGAAGGGCTTGGCCTCCGCCCGGTACCCCACACCCTGGATCTCGAGCGACTTGGTGAAGCCTGCGTGGACGCCCTCGACCATATTGGCGACCAGCGAGCGGGTCAGACCGTGCAGCGCCTTGTGCCGTTTGATGTCCGACGGGCGGGCCACGGTGAGGCGTTCGTCCTCGACCGACACCACCATCTCGGGGTGCAGGTTCCGGCTCAACTCCCCCCTGGGGCCCTTGACCGTGATGTGGTTGCCCTGGAGATCCACGGACACGCCCTGCGGGATCGGGACCGGCTGTATTCCGATGCGCGACATGGGGCGGCCCTACCAGACCACGGCGACGAGCTCGCCGCCGAGATGAGCCGTTCGGGCGTCCTGGTCGGACATGAGCCCCTTGGGCGTGGACAGGATCGCCATGCCCAGGCCGTTCTTGACCCTGGGGATCTCGCGGTACTTCACATAGCGCCGCAACCCGGGAGTCGAGACCCGGTGCAACTCGCGAATGACCGGCAGCTCGTTGTGGTACTTGAGGTACACCCGGAGGACACCGCGGCCGCCATCGCTCAACACCTTGAAGTCGGCGATGTAGTGGTTGTCGCGGAGCAGGCGGGCCAGCTCAGCCTTGAACTTGGAGGCCGGGATGTCAACACGCCGGTGGCCCGCGGAGCAGGCGTTCCGGATGCGCGTCAGCATATCGGCGATGGGGTCTGTCATGCTCATGTGGTTCGTGTCCTCACTTACCAGCTGGCTTTGCGAACGCCGGGGATGTCTCCCCGGAGCGCGAGTTCCCGGAAGCAGATACGGCACAGGCCGAACTTCCGGAGAAAGGCCCGTGACCGACCGCATCGCCAGCAGCGATTGACGGCCCGGACTTTGAATTTGGGCGTGCGCTTGGCCCGCTGGAGCCAACTTGCTTTAGCCATCCTGTCTCCTCGTTATCCCGCCAACTGGAGTTGCAGCGGCGTTTCACCCCGGAAGGGCCAGCCGAACTCCCGTAGCAGAGCCATGGCGACATCGTCGCGCGTGGCGGTGGTCACTATCGTGATGTCCATACCGTGAATCTTCTCGACCTTGTCGAAGTCGACCTCGGGGAAGATCATCTGTTCCTTGACCCCGATCGTGTAGTTCCCCCGGCCGTCGAAGCTCTTGGTCGGCAGCCCGCGGAAGTCGCGGGTCCGCGGCAGCGCCACGGTAATGAAACGATCGAGAAACTCGTACATGCGTGCCCCGCGCAGGGTGACCCGCACGCCGATGGGCATGCCGGCCCGGAGGCTGAAGTTGGAGATCGCCCGCTTGGCACGGGTGATCACGGCCTTCTGCCCGGACACGAGGGTCAGTTCTTCCGCGACGGACTCGAGCAGCTTCATGTTCTTGGCGCCTTCGCCCATGCCGACGTTGAGGACCATCTTGGTCAGCCGCGGAATCTCCATCGGGTTGGTCAACCCGAACTCCCCGGCCAGCTTGGCACGGATGGTGTCCTCGTAGTACGTCTGGAGCCGTGGCTTCCCGTCCCTGGCTTTCGGGGCCTCTTCCGTCGGAAAGCCGCCCGCCTTGGCGGAGCCGCTCTTTTGCGATGCGTTGGTCTGTGCCATCCTATCGGTTCCTCGGGATGGATTGTCCCGACTTCACGGCGATCCGTTCCACCGTGCCGTCCTGATCGCGCTGCCGGCGAATCCGTGTCGGCTCCCCGCTCTTCGGGTCGATCAGCATTGCATTGGAGTGATCGATCGGCAGCAGCTTCTCGATGATGCCGCCCTCCGACACACTCCCGTCTCCGGACTGCTGGGGCTTCTGGTGCTTCTTCCGGACGTTGACGCCGTCCACCAGAATCCGGCCGGTCTCGGGGAAGACCCGAATGACCTGACCGCGCTTGCCCTTGTCGTTGCCGGAGATGATCTCCACGGTGTCGCCCTTGGTGATGTGCAGCTTCATCCGGGACACCGGCTTCTGCTTGGCCCGCTTGGCCTTGCGATGGACCAACCGCCTCATTTACAGCACCTCCGGCGCGAGCGACACGATCTTCATGTATCGCTTCTCGCGCAGTTCCCGGGCGACCGGACCGAAGATCCGGGTCGCGCGGGGTTCGCCCTGGTCATTGATGAGGACCGCGGCGTTCTCGTCGAACCGGATGTAGGACCCGTCCTTGCGGCGCGTCTCCTTGGCCGTTCGCACGATGACCGCCTTGGCCACCTCCCCCCGCTTCACTTGCCCGGTGGGAATGGCATCCTTGATGGCCACGACGACCTTGTCGCCGACGCCGGCGTACCGGCGTTTGCTGCCACCGAGCACACGGATCACCAGCGCTTTGCGGGCGCCGGAGTTGTCCGCGATCTTGAGCATGCTCTCTTGCTGGACCATGGTTGTCTCCGCTTACTTCGCCCGCTCGACGATGTCCACGACCCGCCAACTGACGGTCTTGGACAGGGGACGGGTCTCCATGACCCGCACCATATCGCCGAGGCGCGCGCCCTTGTCGTCGCGCGCTTTCACCTTGGATGTCCGCGTCACCATCTTGCCGTAGACCGGATGGGGGAAGCGGCGTGTCAGCGCCACCGTCACGGTCTTCTCCATCTTGTCGCTGGTGACCAGACCGGTCCGCACCTTCCGCCGCGTCCGCGGCGCTTTCGTCTCGCTCATCATCCTTGTCCTTGGGCCGACTGGGCCTGTTCACGCTGCCGGAGCACCGTCTTGATCCGGGCGATGTCCCGTCGCAGCGTGCGGGCTTGGCTGGTATCCTCGATCGCTTCGGTCGCGGATCGGAACCGCAGCCGGAAGCGCTCCTCGGTCAACTCCACCAGCTTGGCCTCGAGTTCGTCCACCGTCAGTTCCTGCAGATCGTTGGCCTTCATGCTAGATGTCCTCCCGCTGGACCACCCGGGTCCGCACCGGGAGCTTGGCCGCGGCGAGCTGCATCGCCCGGCGCGCCACCTCTTCCGTCACGCCCTCGACCTCGAACATGATCCGGCCGGGCTTCACCACGGCGACCCAGGCTTCCGGATTGCCCTTGCCCTTGCCCATGCGGGTCTCGGCCGGCTTCTTGGTGATCGGTTTGTCCGGGAAGATCCGGATCCACACTTTGCCGCCACGCTTCATGTGCCGCGTCATGGCGACACGGGCCGCCTCGATCTGGCGGTTGCTGATCCAGCCGGGGCTCAGGGACATCAACCCGTACTCGCCGAAGGCCACGGTGTTGCCGCGGCGGGCGAGGCCTTTGGTCCGGCCCTTGAACGTCTTGCGGTATTTGACTCGCTTCGGCGCCAGCATCGCGCTACGCTCCCGTACTGTAGGTCTTGCCCGCCAGGTCCTCGACGATCTCGCCCCGGAAAATCCAGACCTTGATGCCGATGGTCCCGTAGGTCGTCTTGGCCGTGGACGTGGCGTAATCGATGTCGGCCCGCAGCGTGTGCAGCGGGACCCGACCCTCGTGATAGCCTTCGCTCCGGGCGATTTCCGCTCCCCCGAGGCGCCCACCGGCCCGCACCTTGATGCCCTGTGCTCCCATGCGCATCGCGTTCTGCACGGCCCGCTTCATGGCGCGCCGGAACGAGATCCGCTGGGTGATCTGGTGGGCGATGTTGTCTCCCACCAACTGGGCCGACACTTCCGGCCGCTTGATCTCCTCGACGTTGATCGCCGCTTCCTTCCCGGTCAGCTGGGCCAGCTCGTCCCGCAGCTTGTCCACTTCGGCCCCACGCTTCCCGATCACCACCCCCGGCCGTCCCGTGTGCACGGTCAGGATGACCTTGTTCGGCTTGCGCTCGATGTCGATCTGGGCGATGGCCGCATGCCCCAACCGGGCCTTGAGATAGCGCCGCACCAACTCGTCTTCCTTGAGCAGGGCCGGCATGTTGTTGGTCGAGTACCAGCGGGACCGCCAGGGTTGCACGATGCCGAGCCGGAGCCCTATGGGATTGGTCTTCTGACCCATCAGTTCGTCTCCTTCATGTCCACACGGATCTCCACGTGGCTCGTCCGCTTGCGAATCGGCGTGGCCCGTCCCTGGGCCGCCGGCTTGAACCGGTACAGCGTCTTCCCGGCGTTGATCACGGCATGCGACACCACCAGGGCGTCCAGGTCGAACGCCTCGTCCTCCTGCAACGCCCGCTGCTCCGCATTGGCCACCGCGGACCGCAGGGTCTTCTCGATTTGCCGCGCCGCCAGCTTCTTGCTGAACTTCAGAATGGCATAGGCCTCGTTGACGTCCTTGCCGCGAATCTCATCGATGACCAGGCGCATCTTGCGGGGCGACTGCCGAACCGTGCGTTGGATGGCGCGTCCACTCATTTCGGCTTCCCCTTCTTGTCGGCGGCCAGCTTGCCACTGTGCCCCCGGAAGAGTCGTGTCGGGGCAAACTCGCCGAGCTTGTGCCCCACCATGTTCTCCGTCACGTACACGGGGATGAACTTGTTCCCGTTGTGCACGGCAAAGGTGTGGCCCACGAACTCGGGGAGAATGGTGCTCGCCCGGCTCCAGGTCTTGAGGACCTTCTTGTCGTTGGTCTCGTTCATGAGGCTGACCTTGAGCAACAGCGCCTCCTGCACGAACGGGCCCTTCTTTACGCTTCTCGACATAGTCTCACTCTAGCGTGGATCGCGTTGGCTACTTCGTCGCCTTGCCGCGCTTGCGGCCGCGCACGATCAAGCGGTTCGACGGCTTCTTGCGCTTCCGGGTCTTGCGTCCCTCGGGTTTGCCCCAGGGGCTGGTCGGCGGGCGTCCACCGGACGTCTTGCCCTCACCGCCCCCAAGGGGGTGATCGACCGGGTTCATGGCCACGCCCCGCACCTTGGGCCGCCGCCCCAACCAGCGGTTGCGCCCCGCCTTGCCGGCCGACAGCAAGCCGTGTTCGCTGTTCCCCACTTCCCCGATGGTGGCCAGGCAGCGTTCGTGCACCATCCGCATCTCGGTGGAGCGCATCCGCAGCGTCACGTAGCTGCCTTCCTTGGCAACGACCTGCGCGTACGCCCCGGCCGACCGGGCCATCTGCCCGCCCTTGCCGATCTTGAGCTCGACGTTGTGCACCATCGTGCCCAGCGGGATCTCCTTGAGCGGCATCGCATTGCCGACACGCATGTCGGCTCCGGGACCGGACACCACCGTTGCGCCCTGCTCCAACCCCTGGGGGTGGATGATGTAGCGCTTCTCGCCGTCGGCGTAGACCAGCAGCGCAATCCGGGCACTCCGGTTCGGGTCGTATTCGATCTCGGTGACCCGCGCCGGCACGCCGAACTTGTCGCGCCGGAAATCGATGCGCCGGTACTTGCGCTTGTGCCCCCCACCGCGGTGCCGCGAGGTGACGTGTCCCTGGTTGTTGCGGCCGCCCGTACGCTTGCGCGGCTCGAGGAGGCTCTTCTCCGGGGTGTCCCGCGTGATCTCGTCGAAACCCGACACGGAACGGAATCGGGTCCCGGCCGTCATGGGACGGAATTTGCGAATGCTCATATCAGCCCTCGAACACCGGAATGGAGTCCCCGTCCTTCACCGTGACCATGGCCTTCTTCCAGAGCGCGGTGGCGCCGCGTCGGCGCCCCTGCACTTTTTCCTTGCGACGAACGACGCACGTCCGGACGTCGGTCACCGTGACGTCGAACAACTGCTCCAGCGCGTTCCGGATCTGATGCTTGTTGGCCCGCGGATGCACCTCGAAGGTGTATTCGCCACGATCCTGGAACGCGGCCGAGCTCTTCTCGGTCATGACCGGCTTGACGATCGTCTCGTGGAGGGTCGGCATGCTATTCGCCCCCCTTCTTCTTCGTGGCCTTCCGAGTCGTCTTCTTCTTGGTCGTCTTCTTCTTCACCGCTTTGGTCGCCTTCTTGGTCGCCTTCGTGGTCGTCTTCTTCACGGCCTTCTTGCGGGCGGTCTTCTTGACGGCCTTGGCGGCCTTCGGAGCTGCGGCTTCCGTGGCCTCCCCCGCCTCGGCTGCGTCCACCTCACCGAACGCCGTCTCCTCGACCAGGACGACGTCGGACCACAGGACGTCGTAGGCCGTTACTTCGGCATAGGGCCGGACTTCGACCGCCGGCAGGTTCCTGCCGCTCAGATAGACCGGCCGCTTGGGCCCGTCGGTCAGCACCAGGACCTTGCGGTCGATGACCCCGACCGCGCCGAGCACCTCCGCCAGCTGTGCGGTCTTGGGGGCCTCGAAGCTCAGCGGCTCGATGACCAGGAGGGCCTCTTCCCGGGCCCGCGCATTGAGTGCCGAGCGCCGAGCCAGCTGACGGACCTTCTTGGGAAGGTCCGTCCGGTAGCTGCGGGGCCGCGGCCCGAACACGACACCGCCGCCGCGCCACTGGGCCGCCCGCGTGGTGCCCTGGCGAGCCCGGCCGGTACCCTTCTGGCGCCACGGCTTGGCACTGCCCCCGGTGACCTCGGCGCGCGTCTTGGTCTTGGCCGTCCCCTGGCGCTGATTGTTCAGATAGGCCCGCACCGAAGCGTGCAGGGACGCTTCGTGGACCGTTCCGTCGAACTCCGCTGCGGGCAGGGCGAACTTCGAACGCCGCTTGCTCCCGGTGGCGGAGAATTGCACGGCCTCAAGCATGACGGCTCCTGCCTCCCTGTTTCAGCACCAGTACGATGCCGTTCTTCGACCCGGGGACGGCGCCCTTCACGAACAGGAGGTTGCGGTCCGGATCCACCTTCATGACCGTCAATCCCAGCTCGGTGTGACGTGCCGCCCCCATGTGACCCGGCATCTTCTTGCCCTTGAGCACGCGTGACGGGTTGGTGCCGGGTCCGATGGACCCGGTTCGCCGATGCCGTGTGTTGCCATGGCTGGCCGGCCCGCCCGCAAAGCCGTACCGGTGAACCACGCCCTGGAAACCACGTCCCTTGGTGGTGCCGGTCACCTTGATCGTCTCGCCGGACTCGAAGATGTCGACCTTCACCTCGGTCCCGAGCTCGGGGGCGTCGGCCTCCAGCGGGAACTCCCGGAGCACCCGCGGCGCGATCTCGAGACCCGCCTTCTTGGCGTGCCCCAACTCGGCCTTGCTGGTCCGGGTGAGCTTCTTGGCCCCGAAGCCGAGTTGCACGCTGTCATCCCGGACCTGGACCACGTGGCACGGGCCCGCCTCGATGACCGTCACCGGGGTCACTTCGCCGTCTTCCGCGAACAGCCGGGTCATGCCCAGCTTGCGGCCAATCAATCCGTTCATCATCGCTACCCGACCTTGATTTCCACGTCGACACCGGCCGGAAGGTCCAGCTTGGTGAGCGCGTCCATCGTCTGGGGCCGCGAGTCACGGATATCGAGCAGCCGTTTGTGGGTCCGGAGCTCGAACTGCTCGCGGCTCTTCTTGTCCACGTGCGGGCTCCGAAGCACCGTCCAGCGCTCGATCTTCACGGGCAACGGGATCGGTCCCGCCACCTCGGCCCCGGTCTTGGCGGCGGTCCGCACGATGTCGGCCGCGGCCTGGTCCAGGACCATGTGGTCGAACGCCTTCAGGCGGATTCTGATCTTCCCTGCCATGGGTTTCCTCGTTCCTCGCGTCTACTTCAGGATTGTCGTGACCACACCGGCGCCGACCGTGCGGCCGCCTTCCCGGATGGCGAATCGCAGCCCCTCGTCCATCGCGATCGGCGTAATCAGCTCGATCGTCATCTGCACG
>JBDHIK010000243.1:0-2587 GCA_039587475.1 Gemmatimonadota bacterium
GGTTGGGTGAGTCGAGGGCAGGCGAGAGGGAGGTTGCGGTTTTGGCGCAGCCAAAGAAGCGGCCGAGCGAAGCCGTCGCCCGTGAAGCGAGCGGCACCAGAGGGGGCGTGCGCTGATTGTATGCCGTCGAGCGCAGCCGGTTTTCGCCGCAGGCGAAAGAAGGGAAGCGAGACTCCTTTACGCATCAAGCTGGAGTATAGTGGGTCCATACGGACAGTCCATCGCGTCTCCGGCCGAGGCCGGAGGTTTCGCGACTGAGAATCCCCCGGCCGACAGTCTGGCGGCCCGGAGGTGTCGTTTGACACGGACAAGGTTCCTTCGGGGGTTGGATCGGCGTGCAAGATCTTCGCAGGCTGCAGGTTGCCTATTGGATGGGGCCCGGGAGGCACCGAGTGATGCATGTCGCCCGGGCGCCGCCGGTGCCGAGACTCGATGACTCCGCTCCGCCGGCCGCTGGCCGGTGGACCTCACGCAGCAGGCGCGGCCGTGCCGTGCCGGGCGGCGAGCAAACTCGAGCATGTGAACGGACGTCCAACGAAAGGAGCACCCATGATGAAGAAGATCACCTTTAGAGAAATCAGTTCCCACAGGCGGATCCCGCTACTGGTGGTGCTGATGGTAGCCGTCTTCGGTGTCCAGCCCAGTCAAGAACAGGAGTCGGCGCCGGGCTTCCCCGAATCCCACAAGTACTTTCTCGGCGGCGGCTCCTATATGGCCTATTTCGGCCTCGACGAGAGCGCGGTGGTGCCGCCTCCCGACCGCGGTCCGGGGGGCACCGGCATGCCGCCAAGGGTCGGCGGCAACACGCAGATGAACGCTGTCCAATCTCCACCGCCCGCCGGTCTGTTGGGACGGAGTGAGACGGCCATCGCTTCGGACCCGTCCGGCCGCTTCCTGCTGGCCGGCTGGAACGACGCCGACGGGTTCTGCGGCCCGCCGTTCAATTCGGGCGCCTGCAGCGGGCCTCTGGACATCGGCCTTTCCGGCTACGCCTTCTCCGCCGACGGCGGAAGGAGCTGGATCGACGGCGGAGCGCCGTTCCCGCTGGCGGCCCCGGCCGGCCTCAAAGTCACCCGCGGCGACCCCTGGATGGACACCGGCGGTCCGGGACAGAAGACCTACTACTACGCCAACCTGGTGGTCGATTCGACGACGTCCAATCCCGGCTTCGGCGGCATGAGCGTCCACCGCGGAGAGTTCAAGGCGGGGGCCTTTAGCTTCGACCACGCGGTCTTCATCCCGCAGCCCAACCCGAATCCGGCCGACTTCCTCGACAAGGAGGCGATGTGCGCCGGCAAGGGGGACTTCTCCCAGGACGACGTGGCGGTGTCCGTAACCAACTTCGCCGAGGTCGCCGGCATTCCCTTCTTCGGCTTCGGCCAGATCGAGGCCTACGTGTCGATCGACCGGGCCACGAGCTTCCCGACCCGCACCATCGTCCAGCCCGACGAGACCCTCAGCGTGCCGCTCAATGAGGGCATCATCAACCAGGGCTCGACCTGCGCCTACGGCCCGAACGGCGAGCTGTACCTCGCCTGGGAGCGCGGCTACCTGTCGCCCTTCTTCGGTCAGGCAGCCGCGGGTATCTTCCACCAGATCGTCTTCGCCGCTTCGTTCGACGGCGGCGTGAGCTTCGGTCCACGGATGATGATCTCGCCCATCAGCCCGCCGGGATTGTTCCCGCCGGGTGGCTACAACCGGGGCAACTACAACGACTTTCCGCGCATCGCGGTAGCCCGGAGTGAGCCCTTCATGGGGCGGATCTACGTCACCTACCAGGACTCGACGATCGCCAACGGCGGTCCCCAGGGTGGGGCGCCGCTGGGACCCGAGGACGCCTCTTGCGCGCCGTTCGACTGCGGGCATTGGGACGCGGACGTCTGGGTCGCCTACTCGGATGACGGCGGCGCGACCTGGAGCGCCCCGGTACTGGTCGCCGGCGGAGGCGACGGGCTGCTGCAGTTCTGGCCGGTGGTCACCGTGCAGCCGGACGGCGACGTGGTGGTGACCTACAACCAGAGCGTGGAGACCGAGGTCCCCGACTTCCTCAACGGCAACGGAACCGGCACCTCTCTGGTCGACATCTACACCGCGACCTCGACCGACGGCGGCGCGACCTTCGGGGCGCCACTCAGGGTCACCGAGGTGACCACCGACTGGGGCGCGACGGTGACCAACATCGTCCCCAATTTCGGGGACTATATCTTCACCGTCAGCACCGGCAACAAGGACCACGTGACCTGGGCCGACGGCCGCAACGGGGTACCGGACGCTTTCTACTCGACGGTAAAGACCAACTAGCTCGCGGCGGGCCGGTCGCGCGCACACGGGGCCCGGCTTCGCCCGGGTCCCGTTTCTTGTCAAGCCATCGCAGCCAGCCGCTTATCTTTCCCGGCCCAGTCATGCCGAATTGGCGCAACTGCTCGACACCCTATCCCGGCGCATCGACACCCACCAACTGCCCGCCCCCATGAGCTGGTAGCAACGCCTCAAGCGCGTCTTCGCGATGCCCCAGGTCACCCTCTCTTGATGCTGCGCATGGCCCGGGCCAGCTTCTCGACTGGTTCCCGGTCTCGCCTTCTCAATT
>JBDHIK010000244.1:0-2584 GCA_039587475.1 Gemmatimonadota bacterium
GTCGTGCCACCAGCCATGGTGTGCGAGGATATCATACGATACCCCGCTCCCGCGCGTGGCGTTAGTCGTTGGGGCGGCCCCGGGCCGCCCGTCCTTACCGGTCGCCCTCGGCGATGGCCGCCAGGCGACGGTCCATCTCCGCTCTCAGTACCAGGCGCCCCTGCGCCATGACCGCCCTGGGGCGCTCCAGGGCGGCCAGGTCGTCGAGAGGATTTCCGGCGACCAGGAACAGATCCGCCCGGTAGCCGGGCCGGATGGCGCCGGCCCGGTCCGCCTCGTTCAGGTATTCCGCGGCGTTGATCGTGGCGACGCGCAACACCTCCGCCCGGGTGAGTCCCGTCAGCTCCAGCTGGGCCAGTTCCTCGTGTACGCTGAAGCCCGGCACCAGGGCCACGACGGCGGCGTCCGTCCCGAGCAGGAGGCGGACCCCCGCACGGTGCAACACCGCGGTAATGAGGCGGGCCAGTTCCGTCATGCGCCCGAAACCCCTGACCGCTCCAGGATTGGTGGCTCGCTCGTCGATGGTCTGGCGCCAGCGGAACATCTCCATCACCTCGGCGCTCACGTAGCGCGCCTCCTCCGAGTCGAGCATCGCCATGCCGCGTTCGGCCTGGGCCGCCGCGGAGGACATCACGGCGATGGTGGGTGTCAGCCACACGCCGCGCTCCGCAAGCACCCGGCCGAAGCCTCCCAGTCCCGTCGTGTCACGAAAGTTGAAATACGGGAACAGCTCCTCGGCGTGTTCGATTTCGTGCTGGCCCGGCATGGCCACGAAGCCGTCGATGCCGACGGGCGTCGGCAGGTGCCCGATCACCGGCAGTCCGACCTCCGCGGCCGCTTCGATGATCACGGGATAGAGGTCCGCCGGCACGTTGTCGTAGATCTTGATGAACTGGTAGCCGGCCTCGAAATGGGCTCGAACGGTGTCCCGGGCCTCGGCGGCCGTATGCACCAGATGGTTGGTGCGGCGCGTCGGCGGGTCCCCGTCGATGATGGGCCCCGCGGTCAGCATTCTGGGACCGGCCCACGCGCCCGATGACACGCTGTCGGCCCAACGCAGATGCGCTGCCACGCCGTGGAGGTTGCGGATCGTGGTGATGCCGTTGGCCAGGTACAGGAACAACTCGTCGGACTCGAAGGTGTGGACGTGCATGTCGTACAATCCCGGCACCAGGTACCCGCCGGCGCCGTCAACGACCGTAGCACCCTCGGGAACCGCGATGTCGCCTTCGGTCACCCGGACGATGGTCGGCCCGCGGACCAGTACCGACCGGTCGGGCAGGACGTCACCCAGCGCGACGTCCACCACGTGGACGTTCCGGAACAGTACCAGAGAATCGGCGGTCTGGGCCTGGGCGGTGCCGGCCAGCAACACCAATCCGAGGGTGAACACGCTCGTCACGATCCCTCCTGTCGAAGTGTCCGGAGTCATGTCCGGGCCCGCTACTCTTCCTTGAGCACGCGAACCGGGTCCAACCGGGCGGCCCGCCGCGCCGGGACCCAGCTGGCGCCGAGCGCGACCAGCATCATGGCTAGGCCCGCGATCCCCAGAGAGGCCGGATCGAGCGGCACCACCTGGTACAGGAACTGGCCCAGGTGGCCGAAGGTCAGGGCAACCACCAACATGCCCACGGCCAATCCGCTCAAGACGAGCACCGACACACCGGAAAGCACCCGGGCCACGATGGTGCGTCCATCGGCGCCGAGGGCCATGCGTATGCCGATTTCCCGGGTGCGCCGCGTGACGATGTACGCCACCACCCCGTAGATGCCCACGAGCGCCAGTATCGCCGCCAGCCCGGCCAGGCCGGCCACCAGTACGGTCCGGAACCGGGGCTCGGCCACCGAGTTCGCCACCAACCGGTCCATCCCTTCGGCCCAGAGAAGGGGGACGCCGGGATCCACTGCGGCCACCGCCGCGCGGACGCCGCTGAAAAGTCCGGCCATGTTGGCGCCCCGCAGGACGTAGCTCTGGTAACGACCGTGGAGGCCGAACTGGTCCGCGGCGAGGTACACGGTGGGCCGGATCTCCTCCGTCAGTGAGCCCGGGCTGACGTCGGCCACCACACCGACCACGGACAACTCCCCATCCCGGCCAAAACTGATGCGCTGGCCCAGCGGATCGTCCTCACCCAACAGCTCCCGCCGCGCCGTCTCGTTGATGATGGCGACGCCGGGCGCCCCGTCCCGGTCGCTCGACTCGAACGCCCGGCCGGACAGGAGGGGCACGCCCATGGTCTGGAAGTAGTCGCCACCGATGGTGTGGACCATCAGGCTTACTTCTCCGATGTCGTCCCGCCCGATGACGCGGCCCGTCCGGGTGGAACGGCCCCCGGCGAAGGGGAGATCCGACGCACTCCCGACGCTCAGAACTCCCGGGATGGCTGCCAGTTCGGTCCGGAGGGCAGCGTGGAACCCGACCACGTCCTCGGCCTCCGGGTAGAGAAACCCGGGCACCTCCAGGTCGACAACCAACAGCCGGTCCGTCGGGAATCCCGGGTCGATGGAAACCAGGGACGCGAAACTCCGGCCCAGCACGCCGGCCCCGGCCACGAGCACGAACGCGGCCGCCACCTGTACGACC
>JBDHIK010000085.1:0-21391 GCA_039587475.1 Gemmatimonadota bacterium
ATCCGCGTCTCGGCGGACGGGGAGATCGTCGACTTCTGCATGAACGACAAGTGCGCGGCCGGCACCGGCCGCTTTCTGGGTGCCGCCTCCTCGGCGTTGGAGATCCCCCTCGACCAGTTGGGGCCTACGGCGCTCAAGGGCGAGCGTCCGGTCAAGATCAGCACCACGTGCACCGTGTTCGCCGAGTCGGAGGTGCTCTCCTGGTTGGGCAAGGGCAAGAAGATCCAGGACATCCTCCTGGGCGTCCACCAGTCCATCGCCGCCCGCTCCGCCGGCCTGCTCCGTCGAGTGGGCATCGAGGATCAGGTCACCTTCACGGGCGGAGTGGCGAAGAACTGCGCCATGGTCGAAACGCTGAACCAGCGGTTGGGGCTCACGGTGAACGTGAGCGACGACTCCCACTTCATGGGCGCCTTGGGCGCGGCGCTCTTCGCGCTCGATCATGTCCTGGCGGCGCGCGAGCCGACCGCTGCCGAGGAGGTGGCGTCATGAGGTACACGGCAGGCATCGACCTGGGATCGACCTATACCAAGTGCGTCATCCTGGACGGGTCCCATGCCATCGTGGGCAAGGCCATGCGCCCGACGGGATTCCGGCTGCCGGAAGTGGCCGCGCAGGTACTGGCGGAGGCGCTCGCCCAGGGCGGGCGCCAGCGCGACGACGTGGAGTATCTCGTGACCACCGGGTTCGGGCGCCATCAAGTGGCGGAGGCCGACACCCACGTCACCGACCTCACCGCCGCCGCCCGTGGGGCGACGCTCTTCTTTCCCGGCACCGTCACCATCCTCGACGTCGGCGGCCAGACCATGAAGGCCACGCGCCTCGACGAGCAGGCCAAGGTCAAGTCGTTCCGGCTCAACGACAAGTGCGCCGCCGGGACCGGCGCGTTCCTGGAGAAGACCGCGCGCTACATGGGGTTCGGGACGGAAGAGATCGGCCCCCTGGTCGAGACGTCCAAGACCCCTGTCACCATCTCGGGGGTGTGCGCCGTCTTCGCCGAGTCCGAGGTCATCAACCAGCTGTCCCAGGGCGCCGCTCCGGCCGACATCATGCACGGCGCCGTGGTGTCGCTGGTGGAGCGTTCCGTCCAGCTCATGAAACGGGTCCACATGGAGCCGGAGTACACCCTCATCGGCGGCATCCTGCGGTTCGAGCGCATGGCCGATGTCATCCGAGGCGCGTTGGGCGCCGAGGTCAACGTGCCCCAGGGCGACCTGGCGCAATTCACGTCGGCCATGGGGGCCGCCTACCTGGGGCACCGCCGGCTCGAGAAGCTGGACGCCGAGGCCGCGGTCACGGCCTGAGACGACGGTCATGGCACCGCGCCCACCTGACGGAGGACCGGCACCCGCCCCGGAACCGCCCTGCGACCGAGGAACTCGGAGCATGGCGCTTCCGGTCCTTCAGGAAGTGGTCGGCGCCGTCACGGATGCGCCTCTCATTGCCGCCGGCTGGGAACGCCGCTTTCTGGTTGGCGGGGACCGGATGGCGGAAATGATCGCTCTCTACCGGGAACTGGGCTACGAGGTCAAGGCCGAAGCCGTCCCGAGAGAGGGGCTGGATCCCTCGTGCGACAGCTGCCTGTCGGGCCAGGTGGCCCATCACATACTCTACACACGGCGGCCGCCGGCCGGCGGCGCCCAACGTCCCCCGCGGGAGGAGCGATCATGACCGAAAGCCATCCGACCAGGGTCCTGCGAGAGGAACACCAGTGGATCCTGGCGGTGTCGGACGCCCTGGAATCACTCCTGTCCGCGGAGCCCGCCCTGGACTACGAAGCGGTGGAACAGTGCGTGACGTTCATCCGGCTGTTCGCCGACGCCTGCCACCACGGCAAGGAGGAGGACCTGTTGTTTCCGGCGCTCGAGGCGTGTGGCCTGCCGCACCACGCCGGGCCCATCGCCGTCATGCTCCACGAACATCGCCTGGGCCGGGAGGCCGTGGCCATCATGCGGGAGGCGCTGCCGCAGGCGCGTCAGGGAAACGCGGAGGCCCGGGCCCGCCTGGTCGGCGCGGGCCGCGGCTACATCGAGTTGATCCGCAACCACATCGGCAAGGAGAACCACGTCCTGTTCGACATGGCGGACAGCATGGTGCTGGGTGAGCGGCGGACGAGGTTGTGTGCCGCCTACGACGGCACCTGCCACCACACGTTCGAGGAGTGCACCAAGGCGCAGCTGGAGGCACTGGGACGGGACATCATCGGACGCGCCAATCCCGGGACGGATACGCCGGTGCCCGAGTAAGCCGGCGCCTCCTCCGCTCGTCCCGCCGCGCCAACGCCTTCGCACCACGTCCGTCACGGACTTCCCCGGGTATCCTCACCGGCGCATGGCTCCGCCAGCGCCCGGACCTGAGCGTTGGACCCGAAGACCAGATCGGCGGCAGGGCCGGTTCACGATACGGCGTCCGTATCCTGCCCAACGGGAGACGGGGCCATTAGGAAATGACGGCCTCAGCTTGCCCTTCCTGAGCGGCGCCGTATCCTCCTCCCATGGATGCGGCACACGTCCGCGAGCAGCGGGGTATCCGCCACTGATCCCGCGGGACCGCGCCGGGCTCGTCCAACCCGGGCCGTCGATCTGACGCGCCCCCATTCACCACCTCGAGGAACACTATGACCACAGAGCACCGTCCCCAGGACGAGGGGCTGGTACGCGCCATCGGGACCCCCGCGCTGAGCCTGAGTATCGTCAACCTGGTCGTGGGCGGGGGCATCTTCGTGCTCCCGGGCGTCGTGGCGGCGGAACTCGGGTCGACGGCGTTCCTGGCCTACCTGGTGTGTTCGGTGGCCGTCGGACTGGTGTTCCTGTGCTTTGCAGAGGTCGGTGGCCGGGTGACCCGAAGTGGCGGAACCTATGCCTACATCGAGGAGGCATTCGGACCACTGGCCGGCTTCGTGGCATCCATCATGTTCTGGCTCGGCTTCTCCGTGCTGTCGGACGCCGCCATCACCGTGGCCATGGTGGAGACCCTGGCCGGCGCCTTCCCGGTGCTCGAACGAACGGTGCCGCGGGCCATCTTCATCATCCTGCTCTTCGGCGGCCTGGCCTTCGTCAACGTACGCGGCGTGAAGACGGGTATCCGGCTGGTGATCTTCAATACCATGGCCAAGCTGGTCCCGCTGCTGTTGCTGCTGGTGGCGGGGCTGTTCGTCATGAACCCGGACTATCTGGCCATCGCGGAATGGCCCTCGGCCCAGCGCATTGGCGCCACCGCGCTCATCCTGTTCTTCGCCTTCATGGGTGCCGAGTCGGGATTGAGCGCCAGCGGGGAAATCGCCAACCCGGCCAGGACGGTGCCGCGCGGGATGCTGTTCGGACTCCTGGGCATCCTGCTCCTCTACATGGGCCTGCAGATGGTATCCCAGGGTGTCCTGGGGCCGGAACTGGCCGGCAGTGAGGCTCCACTGGCCGACGCGGCCACCAAGGTCTTCGGAACGGCGGGAGGGAAACTGCTCCTGGCCGGCGGCGTCATTTCCATCTACGCCACCATCAGTGGCGACATGCTTGGCGCGCCGCGGGTGATCTTCGCCTCGGCCCGGGCCGGGAATCTACCGGCCTTCCTGGCCAAGGTGCATCCACGCTACAAGACCCCGTACCTGGCCGTGATCTTCTTCGCCATCATCACCTGCACCGTTGCCATCAGCGGCACCTTCAGGCCACTTGCCGTCGTGGCCTCCAGCAGCATCTTGGCACTGTATGCCAGCGTCAGCCTGGCGGTGATCCGGTTGCGGGCCCGGGATGGCCTGCCGCCCCCGGGTGCCTTCCGTCTCCGCGGCGGCCCCGTCATTCCCGTGCTGAGTTGTCTGGTCATCGGCTGGCTGCTGTGGCAACTGAGCGCCGCCGAGGCCATCGGGCTGGTGGCGCTGGTGGGCGTGGCGCTGGTGGCGTACGGCGCGCGCGCCGTGGCCCGCCGGACCTGATCAGCCGAACGGCGACCCCGCCGCGTCCATATCGTGGGGTCATCACGTGAGGGACCCGCATCCATGAGGCGGACCGACACCTGGCTGGATTCGTCCGACGCCGGACCGAACAGCAAGTAAGGCTGAACGATGTGATCCCGGAGATCGCGGCAGGACGCCAGGATCCGACTGCCGGTCGCAACGATGAGGACGGACTCGCGTGGATAGACCCATAGAGCAACGGACCTTCACCGACCGGGAGGTCGAGGCCATCCTCGAGAAGGCCGTGGAGCAACAGCCGATGGAGCTGACCCGGACCCAGAGGGAAGCCGGAGGCGCGGATGGGCTGACCCTTGCCGACCTCAAGTCCATCGCCCAGGAGGTGGGCATCGACCCGGCCCGCCTCGAAGCGGCGGCCCGGGCCGTGGTGGCGAGCCAGGGGCGCGGCCCCTCCGGTCTGCTCGGCGGCCCCACCAGGTGGCACTTCGAGCGCAGCACCAAGGGGGAACTCACCCCGGAGGACGCCGCGGAAGTGTTGTCGGTCATCCGCCGTGCCATGGGCCACCACGGCAAGGTCAGCCAGCTGCACGGATCCCTCGAGTGGAGTCACAGTGGCGAGTCGGGGAGTCGGCACGTGACGGTCTCCTCCAAGAACGGCGCCACGGTCATCAATGCCTCGGCCAACCTGAGTCAGCTGGCGATCGTCACCTACCTCCCGGCCGGGATCCTGGGCGCCTTCGCCGCCGCCATGGTGTTCATCGCCTCCGCCGAGGCTGGGAACGCCATCGGCATGGTCGCTGGCGCGGCCATTCTGCCGACGCTGGTCGGGGTGATGCGGTCGGTGTTCCGGCGTTTCACGTTCCGGGAGTCGGCCAGGCTGCAGCGCGCGGTCGATGAGCTGGCACGGCTGGCGCCCGGAGACCAGGACCCATCAGACCGACGTCCGGGTCTCGACGCCGACACCTAAACAGAGGAGACGCGACCCCACCCATGAGTCCCCCGACGCGAAGGACCCGAGCCCGAGTGCTCCTGGCCATGTCACTCACGGTGTGGGCCTGTAGCCCAGCGGCCAACGACGCGCCTCAACCCCCGACGGAGGAACCGGACATGGCGGACGCCGGCCTGGTACACCACGGCATCAATTACATCGAGTTTACCGTCACCGACATGGCCGAGTCGCAACGATTCTACGCTGCGGCGTTCGGATGGGAATTCACCGACTACGGTCCGGACTATGCCGGTATCAAGAAGGAAGGCGGCGAGGCAGGCGGACTGCGGCTGGCCGAGGAGGCCTCCACCGGGGGCCCGCTGGTGATCCTCTATTCCGAGGATCTCGACGCCACCCTGGCCTCGGTCCGGCAGGCGGGGGGCACCATCGTCACCGAGCCGTTCACCTTTCCCGGCGGGCGCCGGTTCCACTTCACCGACCCGAGCGGCAACGAGCTGGCGGTCTGGTCGGAACAGTGACCGGGCCTCGCTGAGCGGTCGGCCCGCGATTCACCGAAGCGCGTTCGTCGCCAGGTAGTCCCGGGTGATGGAGAGGGCCGACGACCGGTCGAGGTAGCCGAGGGCCTCGAGGTAGTCGTCGACCTTCCCGGTCAGCACGTAGCTGTAGTGCCACGGGATGGCCCCGGGCTCACTGGCGTTCACGTACTGGATAAGTGAGCTGGTGCAGTTGTTGGAAACGGTGTTGTACCAACGCGGCGTGCTCGCCAGACCGGCGGTCTCTTCGACGAACCGCCGAAAGATCCGGGATCGATACTCCGGGGGGATGTCGAGCCGGTAGCGAGTCAGCGGATAGTCCAGGTGCACGACTCGGCGCGTGACCAGGTCGGTCTCGGTGGCCCAGATGTGGGTCACCTCGAACGACCGGAGTATCCCGCCAATCAGCGAGTAGGTCTCCCCTGCCTCACGCCGCGTCTCGACCGAGAGGCCAAGGTAGCGGGTGGGTCCTTCGCCGGTGCCGAACTCGAACACGAGAAAGGTGTGGGCGATGTAGCCGGCGTCATCGAGTACCTGCTCGTACATCCACAGGTCGACGATGTCCTCGGGATCGAAGGAGGCCTCGAGGTAGCGCCGCGAGACGACCGAGTCCCGGGTATAGCGCCAATCGCGTACGCCGGTGAACGCTACCGTCCCGGGAGCCTCGACAGCGACACCGGCCAATACCCGCACGTCCTCGTCCCAGACCCGGTCCAGGGACGGTGAGCGCAGGCCCACGGCCACCGCGACGATCCCTACCGCCAGGATGGCGACGAGCAACACACGGGAAACGACTTTGGACATGGCGTCCTCTGGACAATGGCGGTGGCGGTGGACTCGAAGCCGTACGCTAAAGTAACGATGCGAATCGAATGCGGCGCCCTTGCTCGATACGGCGGCGCGTCCTAGCCTAGGAGGTACCCGTCGCTGAGGGGTCGCCGGGAACGCCCGAGGAGCGGCACGACGTCCAGTGAAAGGCATGACTCGCATCCGGCAACCGGGCGCCTGCGCCCCGGAAGCACTCGAGGCGTTCGCGCGGCTCGTGCGCCAGGGCTTCCCGACCGCCGGTCCGGACCTGCCCCGTCGCATGCAGGACGCAGGCGCGTTGGGATTCCGGCTGGCCGGCGACGGGACATTGCAGGGGATCGCCGCGCTCAAGGTCCCTCCGCCGCGCTATCGTGACCAGGTCTTCCTCGGCGCCAACGCCGATGCACCGAGGGCCGACTACCGTCTGGAACTGGGGTGGGTCTACGTCCCGGCCCCGCATCGAAGACAGGGCATCGCAGCGGACCTGTGTCGAGCGCTGGTCGCCCACGCGGCGGACCACGGTCTGTTCGCGACGACCCGCCCGGGCAACGGGCGCATGATCGGCATACTCCGGCGCCTTGGCTTCACGGAGGCGGGGACGGCGTTCGTCCGACGTGGCGAGGAGTTGGCCCTCTATCTCAGGCCCGGGAACGACGACCGCCCGTAGGCCGAGGGCGTCCACCAACCATTCTCATTCCAGGAAGGAGCATGCCATGGAACTCGGTGTCTTCTCTCTTAGCCTGGCGGTCCAGGACCTCCAGGCCTCGAAAGCCTTCTACCAGAAGCTCGGCTTCATCGCCGCCGCCGGCGAGGAGGAGCACAACTGGCTGGTCATGAAGAATGGTGACACCATCATCGGGCTGTTCCAGGGGATGTTCGACAGGAACATCCTGACCTTCAATCCGGGGTGGGACGGCAACGCCCAGCCGCTCGATGCCTTCACCGACGTGCGCGACCTGCAGCGCCAGTTGAAGGCCCTGGGCGTGAAACTGGAATCCGAGGCGGACGAGGACGGGGCGGGGCCAGCCAGTTTCATGGTGATCGATCCCGACGGCAACCCCATCCTCGTGGACCAGCATGTGTAGCGGCCAGGTGCCGATCCATGGCCTCGACTGACAGGGGCCACGAGCCATGAAGACCGTGGCAGATCCCACTGTCCTCGCGGGGCTCGTGCGCCGACTGGAGGCGCTGCACCCGGAGACGGCCAGGCGCTGGGGCACCATGAGCGCCGCCGAGATGTTGTGTCATCTGGGAGACGCCTGCGACAGCGTGCTGGGTTCCGAACCGGATCGGCCGGTGCGGAACCGGCCCTTCCTCAAGTGGTTCGCCCTGGCCGTGCCGCTGGCGTGGCCACGCGGCCTCAAGACGCCGGCCAGCGTCGACCCCCAGGCCGACGGCACCCGGCCCGGGGACTTCGAGGCCGACCGGCGGCGGGTCATCGAGGGGCTGCGGCGCCTGGCCGTCGCGGGACCATCGGATCTGCAGGCCAGCCACGGCGCCTTCGGCCGCATGGACGTCCGGGACTGGCACCGCTGGGCCTATCGCCACACCGACCACCACCTGCGACAGTTCGGCCTCTAGGAGCGCTGACCGGCCCGCGGGGTTTCGGCAGTCGAGAAGCGTGTCGCCGGCGTTTCCGTCCCGGGCGTCGTGAGGGCCGTCACGTCCGAAACGGGAGCGATGGCGAGGGCCCAACTGGCCCTTGACCCCTGTGGGCCCCCCTCATCACATTGATGGCTATTCCGCGCCCTCACGGGCACCGTTCACCCGTCACATACGGAGCAGGCCTCGATGACCTCCCGATCCATCAGCCTCGCGCTGGCGTCGTTCGTACTTTCCGCCTCGACCCTTGCCGCCCAGGCAACGTTCACGCCGAGCTACAACGCCCCGTACCGGTCCTTCGAGAAGCACGAGTTCGGCGGGACCTTCACGTTCCCCAAGGGCGGTCGCGACTACGCCATCGAGGGGCAGTATCGATTCGGGCGGGGCAAGTTCGACATCGGGCTGCGTGCCGGGTTCATCGACTACAGCAACGGCAGTGACGTGGTCCTCGGCATCGAGGGTCGGGGCCGTGTGCTCGAGCACCAGGAGGGCGGCTTCCCGCTCGACGGTGCCGTGATCATCGGCGTCGGGACCGCCGAGTTCGACGCCTGGACCATTCCCTCGGCCGGACTGTCCCTGGGACGCCGGGTCGACCTCGACGGCTTCAGCTTCGTGGCCTACGGCCAGCCGACCATGTTCCTGTTCGCCGGTGGCGGCAACACCGACGTGAAGTTCGGACTGGGCCTCGGGGCCGACTTCAAGATCGGGGACGCCCTGGATCTGCGCACCAGCTACGGGTTGTTCGACGGCCCGGAAGGATTTGCGGTGAGCGTGGTCTGGGTGCGCTAGCCCCAGTCGAGTCTCTTCTCGAGGGTGGTGGCCGGCTCGTGCGTAACACGGGCCGGCCACTGTATTTTGTCCCACCTGGTGTTCATTGGTCCGCAGTCTCATACGCGACCCCTGCCGATGTCGCAGCCCAATGCGAGGTTGGCGCGCTGCGGTCCCCCCTGCCACGTCCCGCGAGCCGGCTGAGGTGCCGATGGCCAGCCCGCCCTGCCGCCCGGTTCTTCTGCCGGCGACATATGAGGTGGTCCCCGCCGGAACCGCTCCAACACAGGGGTCCGCGCCATCCACGCCCCTGCCGTATTGCAGCATTAGGCTGCGTGTACTAGCGTGGGAGTGAGATAGGCTGCGCCAGGGACCGGCCGGCCGCGGGTCCAATACTAGTTAGGTCCCAGAAAATGGGTTCACAAACGAGGCGATATCTGTTGCTAGGGATCAAGTACATGCGGCATGTGCCGCTTCTACTGCCCGTGCTGGTGATCTCGGCATCCACGCTCCGTGCTCAGATGCTGCAAACTCCCCCACCCACCTATACCTCCCAACTTGAACTCGCGAGTGAGTCCAGGCTGCCTCGTACGCTTGCTGGCATCATTGGGGACGGGAGCCGGGACCACCGATATCTCGGTATGTGGATAGGTGTTGGGGCTGCAGTTGCGCTCGTGGCTGTCAGTGCGGTGAGTGTCTGCGGGGACTCATTCGAGGGATCTCGGTGCTCGGCCCCTCGACTGATTGGGGCTACTGTAGGGTCGGTAGCAGTACTCGGAATACTCGGAGCCTTGATTGGAAGTGCCATCCCTCGGGATGCAGCCGCTGGTACCTAACAAGCCGTTGGAACCGCGGGCCCGGTGTGTCGTACATGGCTAGAATCGTCAATACGGGTAGGCCCGGCTGTTCATTCCGGCATGTCCGATGTGCGGCCCGCAGGTCAACGGCGTGACGTTAGCTTCATCAGCATGTTAGCAACTAATCATACTTTGGGAGTCAGCATGACAACACAAACAACAAGATTTCTTCCCCTCACCGCGTTGTGGGCACTCTTGTGTTACAGCCCGCCACTTCTATCGGTCCGCGCTCGCTCCCTCTTTCAGCGGGTGTGAGTGATGCGTTTCGCGAGTCACAGGCGAATACGCCAAAGCTTGACCCTTCAGTTATGGATTTTGTGCCTGCGACAGAAGAGGAGTGGCTTACCCATATCAAAGAGAAAGATGCGGGGGCTGCGGCAGTAGCACAGTCACTTGCCGGAGCGCTTAAGGTGAAGATCACAGAAGATAAGATCGCCGGTGTGAATGTACATTGGGTGAACCCTCCTGATATCGATGCAGAGCATGAAGGTCACCTGTTCATTTATATCCACGGTGGTGGCTATGTTTACAACGGAGGCATGGCAGGGTTAGTGGAGCCAGCACTTATAGCTCATCATCTTAAAATCCAGGTGGTTTCTATCGATTACAGGATGCCCCCACAACATCCTGCGCCCGCCGCCACTGACGATGTGATCGCCGTATGGAAAGAACTGCTGAAGACTCGCTCGCATACTTCGATGGTAATGGGTGGGACATCAGCTGGAGCAAATATCACGCTTGCTTCTAGTCAACGCTTTGTAGGTCTTGAATTGGCTGTTCCAGCAGCGCTCTATATCGGCACGCCCACTGTCGATCTGAATGCAGAAGCTGGCGACAGCCGTTACCTGAATGAAGGGGCTGACCGCATTCTGATTAAAATGGGTGACTTTGGCGTAGCTGCGATGAACCTATATGCTGGAACACTGGGTCTGAACCATCCTTATGTTTCCCCAATCTTCGGACATTTTGTAGGGTTGCCTCCAACATACCTCATCACCGGCACGCGAGACCTCTTGCTCAGCGATACTGTGCGTGCGCACCGTGCGCTGCGACGAGCCGGTATTGAAGCAGAGCTACATGTGTATGAAGGTCAAGGTCACGCGGATTATATTGTTGCAATGAATACACCGGAATCTGCTGAACATTACGCTGAGCTGAATCGTTTCCTACTTGAGCATCTGTCCGCTCCTCTGGCGACCGCATCTACGATTTCCGCGGATCAGATTTCAAAAGAGATTCCAAAGTCCGTTGCATACTAGGGTCGCAAAGCAGCTAACAAGCGGTTGCAGCGGACGGCGCGATGCGCCGCCGCTGAACCGAGGCGTTAGCAACTGTCTTGAAAGTCAAGCGTGTTGTGGGTCCCAACTGCGGTTTTGACGGAGCATGGCGTTGAGGATCGTGAGCAGTTTGCGCATGCACGCGGTGACGGCCACTTTGAAGGGCTTGCCGGCGGCCCGGAGCCGTTCATAGAACACGCGCAGCACGGGGTTGTGCTTGACCCCGACCAGCGCGGCCATGTAGAGCACCGCCCTGACGGGCGCACGACCGCCCCAGACGATGCGCTTGCCGCGGAGCGTCCCGCTGTCCCGATTCAACGGGGCGACGCCGACGAGCGCGGCGATCTGATGGCGTGAAAGATGGCCCAGCTCCGGCAGGGTCGCGATCAGGGTGAGCGTCGTGACCGGCCCGACCCCTGGGACACTGCGCAACAGGGCCGCCTTGGCTTGGTAGAGCGGGCTCGCCGCGATGGCGTCCTGCAGGTCGCCATCGACGTCGGCCAAGCGCTTCTCGAGCCACCGGATGTGCCGATTGATATCGCGCTTGACCGGACCGCGGGCGAAGCCGAGGCGATTCTTCTCAGCCGTCAGCATCTCGACCAGCTGGCGGCGGCGTGTGAGCAGGCTGTCCAACAGCTGAGCGGCTTCGTCGGGGAGTGGCCGTGGCTCGGGGCGCACGCGCTGGGCGAATTCGGCGAGGATGCCGGCATCCAGCGCGTCGGTCTTGGCCAGTCGTCCCAGGGCCTTGGCGAAGTCACGCACCTGACGCGGATTCACCACCGCGATAGGGAGCCCGGCCTTGGAGAGTGTGATCGCGGCGAGCGTCTCGAAGCCGCCGGTGGCCTCCAGGACGACGAGCACGGGGCCAGAGCAAGGAGTCGCGGCGTGAGTTCGGCGAGGCCCAAGTCGTCATTGGTGACGGTCCAGCTTTCCCCGCTGGGGAGCGCGGCGACGTCGAGCGTGGCTTTCGACACATCGATGCCGATGTAGCAGTCCATAAAGTGCCTCCGGGCAAAGAGACGATCGACGTGGCCCAACCTTGCGTGATGCGGGGTCCAGCCCCAGGCAACTGTTCGGGCTCTGGCGATCAACCACAGGTGGCACCCAAGCTAACGTGCGGGCTCAAGGCCCATAGGCGCAACGGGTTACCACCCTGGTCAGAAACCTACGATCTACGGTAGATCAGAGATACAAGGCGACGGAAGGGCGGTAGTCGGAACCTGGTCCAAGCAGGCGTCCCGGATCCGCTTGTCCCGCTCGGGCGACCGATCGCGCCTACTGAGTGCGTAGCCGATATCCCGGCGTCGATTCAATTCCGCAGCCTACCAACCGAAAGGTAACCATGCGGCCAGCTACGATGCTCCTCGCTTCCTGTCTCGCGGCGGCGTGCGCTCAGCCGACCGCCGAAGAGGTGGCGGATACCGTGTACACTAGCGGTCGCATCTACACGGTGAACGAAGCGCAACCCTGGGTTGAGGCGGTCGCCATCAAGGACGGCGTCTTCATGGTGGTCGGATCGAACGCCGAGGTAGGGCGAGTGACGGGACCGGAGACCGAGGTCGTGGATCTGGGCGGGCAGTTCGCGATGCCCGGACTAGGGGACATCCACACCCACCCGTCCATGTCCATGCTCTTCCGCGTGTTCTGCGAGCTTCCCGGGACGTTCTATGACCCCACGGAAGCAATGACGATCGCTGCGCTGGAGGCGTGTATCGCCGAGTATCCAGACGATCAGGAGTGGTTCTTCGCCGAGGGATACTCCTCGCCGGCCATGAGTGCGGAGACGCTTACGCGAGAGTTCCTGGATGCCTTGATCCCGAACCGACCGGCCTACGTCAAAGACGAATCCGGCCATTTCGCGTGGGCAAACTCCCTCGGCTTCGAGCGGGTCGGTGTTGACCGACACACGCCGGACACGCCCGAAGGGTACTACAGTCGTAGGCCGGACGGGGAGCCTGCCGGGCAGATCTTCGAAGCCGCAATGAACGCCTTCGAGGACGTCATTCTGCCTCTGTCTCCTGAGGTGGCGCGCCTCGCCAAGACCAAGCTGTTGGATCAAGCAGCGGAGAAGGGCGTGACCGCGACCGGCGACGCGTACGTATTCGAACGCGATTTGCCGGATTGGCAGATGATGAAGCAGGAGGGCGCGCTGAAGCAACATGTCGTCCTGTACCATATGGGCAACTTGGGCACGGCGGACCTCACGCCTGTGGAGACGATCACCGGCTACTACGAGACGTACGACCTTCCTGGCCACCCAGGCGTGAAGATGTCGATGGGCGGCGCGATCCAGTCCTACACCGAGGTGATGCTCGGGGACGGGTACGCCGACGGACGACAGGTGGCCCCGTTGATCCCGGTCGACGCGTTGGCCGAATACCTCGGAGAGCTGGACGCCGCCGGAGTTCAGGCGAAGATCCACGCCATCGGGGATGGAACGGTTCGCGCCACGATCGATGGTTACGAGCCGACCATACGGTCTCGTAGCGGCAACCCCCTCCGGCATCACATCGACCACTGCACCTTCGTGCATCCGGACGACGTCATGAGGATGGCCGACCTGGATATCCCGTGCTCTGCGTGGCCGATGCTCAACGCGCCGAGCGGCTATGTGCTGGACCAGGCGAACTACCTCAAGCCCGAGGTATTCGCCGAGGGCAGCCCGAATCGCGATCTGATCGACGCGGGCATCATGGTCGCAAACCACTCGGATGCCCCGCAGGCGAACCTGTGGCCCTGGTGGGGGATGGAGGCCACCGTTACGCGAGGATTCCCCGGCAAACCCGACGTCCCGCTCCTGGGTGCGCATCAGGCCATCACTCTCGAAGAGACGATTCGCGTCCACACGCTAAACGCGGCCTGGGTGCTCGGTCTTGACGAGCAGACCGGCTCAATCGAGGTGGGAAAGTCCGCCGACCTCATCGTGCTGAACCACGATCTCTTCGCAATTGAGCCGACGAGGATTCATACGACGGAGGTACAGCGGACCGTGTTCGGAGGCGAGGTCGTGTTCCAGAGATAGAACATCGGTGATGTCCAGGCACGCCGCCTAACAAGCGCTTGCTGCAGACGCGGTGGACGGAAACGGCTCAGGAGGCTCTTCATCGCGATGCTCCTCGGAGCGATGAGCCTTGATCGCTTGCTCCGTTCACACCTACGGTGTTCACGTCGCCGCGCGGTCAGCACCCAGGTCGCGCAGCAGCATCGCTGGTCGTTAGGCGGCACCATTGGACCGACGCACCACACAGGAGAGAGCCATTGGCCGACAATGCGAAGACCACAGCGGCGACGGTGATTCCGACCATGCGATACAACGATGCCGCGGCAGCCATCGCGTGGCTCTGCGAGGCATTCGGATTCGAGAAGCACCTTGTCGTGCCCGGTGACAACGGCACAATCGTTCACGCACAGCTCGTCTTCGGCAACGGAATGGTAATGCTCGGCTCCGCGCGCACGAGCGAGTTCGACAATCTTCAGAAGCCGCCGAGCGCTCTGGGTGGCGCCGTATCTCAGAGCCCGTACATCATCGTCGACGACGCCGACAAACACTACGCACGAACTGTCGCGGCAGGCGCGGAGATCGTGATGGAGATCAGGGACGAAGACTACGGGGGCCGGGGCTACGCTTGCCGCGATCCCGAAGGTCACGTTTGGAACTTCGGCTCCTACGATCCCTGGGCCGCCGCCTAACAAGGCGCTGCAGCTGATATGGCACAGCGCGTCCCAATCGAGGCGTGGTACCGTTTGGCATTGCACTTGGGTGCCTCAGAGACTGTCGGCGGCCTGCGCCACGCAGGTGAGCGCCGAGTCGTTAGGCGGAATGTGTGCTAAGAGAGTTGTTCGGAAGCTGCAGCGTGCACAAGGTGCGGCTCCTCGAAGCCGAAGTTCCGGTGCGTTACGGTCTGATTGTGTTCTCCCAGGAGTACCACCGCGCCGCGAGACGGTTTCCAAATTCACGCTCGTTCGCCTTGGGCGGCTGCTACGTACACCCTGATAATGCGGAGACCGCAACCGTTCGCTACTGTCCCAGGTGTCGGGAGGCCGAGGTCGCTTGGAATGCCACGGCGGGGCGAGCCCACGGACCTGATTCATCCGCGTAACAAGCCCTCGGAACAGCAGGCCTGGTGGGCCGTGTCTTGATAGACTTATCAGTATTGGTAGGCCCGGCCGTTCATTTCGGCAGGTCGGAAGAGTGGCCCGCAGTTCAACGCCAAGACGGGAGGCGGCACCGTGACATCGATCGAGCGGCGAACACAGGCGTTGGTGGCTGAGGCGTTCGGAGCACCTCCCGAGCTGTTGCCGCTGCTCCCAGCCATCCTCGCCGACTTCTCTGCGCTCGGTGGCTGGCCGGACAAGGTCTGTACCATCCTTCGCGAGTGCGCACCGTTGCCGCAGGAAGCAGCCGTGGTCGATCTGGGGTGCGGCAAAGGCGCCGCCGCTCTCGCCCTCGCTGCGGAACTTGGCTGTCGCGTCACCGGGCTCGATCTCTTCGAACCGTTTCTTGCGGATGCGGCGTCCGCTGCCCAGGGTGCGGGCGTTGACCATCTCTGCTCGTTTGAAGCAGCTGACATCCGAGACCGCCCCGAAGGCATCGAGGCCTTCGATGTCGCCATCCTCTGTGCGGTCGGCGCCTCGGTCTACGGTGATTACACAGACTGCATGATCCAGATGCGTCGGTGGACTCGTCCCAACGGCTATATCGTCATCAGTGACGGCTTCCTGAAGCGCGCGGGTCCGCCCCTGACCACGACGTTCCCCGGCTACGAATACTACGAGCCCCACGATGAAACGCGACGCCAGCTCACCGCACAGGGGGACGTGATCGTGCGGGAGATCCTGATCTCCGACGAGGAGTTCGCCGCACAGCGTCGCCAGGATCTTCGGAGCCTTCGCGGACAGGTGCAGAGGCTCTCTCACATCCACCCACAGCATCGTGAGCCACTGAAGGCGTTTCTGACTTCGCAAGAGCGCGAGTATGCCTTTCTCGAAGCGCATACGACGGAGGCTATCTGGCTGCTCCAACGAGCCCCCGATCAGCGCGCCTGACCCCGCCCCGCGGGAACGGGGGCACCAAAAGGACCGATCCATGATCGACACGCGACACCTGCTGGCCGGGCTCAACGCCATGAGCCGCGCCCACACCGCCGACTACTTCAGCGACGGCCACCGGGCCGGCGCGGTCATCTCGGCCTCCTACCTGTGCCGGGACATGGCGGTCGAGGACGGAGTGGCCGAGATCCTGGAGGACCGGATGGCGCGGGAGTGGTTGTCCACCCCGCTGTTCGCCCCGCTTCCCGACGAGCAGGCCGACCCGTCCCTGATCGATCGCATCGTGGCCACCATGGCGGACAACGTGGACGGCGTCCGGCAGGCCGGGCACAACGTCATCCTCCCCAGCCTGGCGCTCAAGGCGTTGCGCGACGTTCCCGAGGCCGTCACCCCCGGGCGCGTGGCTGGCATCTGTCGCCTGGTCGAGGCCTTCGAACGCAGCGACGTCCCCCTGGGCCCCGCAGTCGACCTGCCTTCCAGCGACGACCCGGTCCGCTTCGCGGAATCGGTGCTCGGCGAATTCACGGCCAGCACGGAACGCTTCATCGGCCGGGGCCAGGGCTGGTCGGGCCACCTGCTGACCTACGGCGCGGCCCTCACCGACCTGCACGACCTGGGACACCATGCCCTGGCCCGGCGCGCCGAAGATGGCTTCCACCAGTACCTGCGACGCATTCGCCTGGGCCCGCTCGACAGTGACACCCCGCGCCCGGAACACGACCCTCTTCAATGGCTGCCCCTCGAGCGCGCCTATTGGGAACACAAGAGCGGTGGCGACTGGAACCTGGGGCACGTCCTCAAGTACCCCTATGGCTTCTACCGCCTCCTGGCGCTGACCGAGGATGCCGGGCTGCGCCAACGGGCCCTGACGGCTGCCTTTCGCGTGTTCTGACCACCACAGGACGGGGTACCGTCAGGACGAAACGTCGTCCCGGCGCAGGTGGAGGATCCGGTGGTTCAGGTTGTCCGTGACGATGATCTCGTGGCCGCTGATGGCCTGAATCCAGCGCGGCTGGCTGAGCGTCGACAGCGGAGATTGCGGGATGTCTGACAGCACCCAGAGGCAGTCGCCGTCCAGCGATCCTGCGACGATGCGGTTGTTGTCGGAATCGGCGATCACCAGGACGCCGTCGGGGGACAGGTCGGCATAGCGAGGACGCATGAGCCGGTACCACTGGTCCGGCCCCCGCATGACCTCCAGGGTCTGGACCAGAGCGCCGGAGCGATCGACCCGGATGACGCGGCTGTGCATGGTGTCGCAGATGACCACTTCGGCACCGGGCAGGCGCTGGGCGCTGTGGGGGTCGTCCAATTGCAGACCCCCTTCATCGCCCGCGATCCAGTAGACGTGCCCCGACCAGTCGGTTTCGACCACCAGGTTGGTCGCGGCGTCGGCCACCAGCAGATGGCCGTCGTCCAGGAGCCGGACGTCGTGCGGATCTCCCAGCGAGACGCGCCCGTTCAAGCGCAGATCGGTCAACTCCCGGCACAGCACTCCATCGGAAGACAGTTCCAGAATCCGGGAGTGGCGCCCATCGGCGACGATGTAATGTCCCGTCGGACTCCGGCGTACGCATCGCGGCCAAAACAGGTCGATCCCCCGGCCCATGGGAACCTCGCGACCGACACCGCCCGCCACCTCGACGATGCGGTTGTGGCCCGTGTCCGCCACCAGATACGCTCCCCCCGCCGAGACCTCGACCGAACGCGGGAACGACAGCCGGCGCCGGTCGGCCACCCGGTGGCCGTACTGCCACACGACCGCGCCGGCGCCGTCGAGTTCCACGACCCGCCGATTGCCGGCGTCACACACCAGCACGTGGCCTTCGGGCGTGGCGTCGGCGAACGAAGGCGAGGACCACGAGCCGTCCGGTGCCGCGATCGTGGTCACCGTGCCGTGGTCCTCGAGGCGGAGCACCCGATGGTTTCTGGTGTCGGCGATGACCCGCCTGCCGTCGTCGCCCTGGTGCACGGCCTTGGGATTGGACAGGCCGGCCAGGCCCCGCGCCGAATCGCCGCGGCTGCCGAAGTGCCACACCCAGGAGCCGTCGCGGTCCAGTTCCACGGCCACGTGATGGAACTCGTCCGCCACCAGCACGTGCCCGCTCGGCAGGAGCTGGATGCTGCCGGGAAACCCCAGCACCGGGTCGCGCCGGGGCAGCAGCCAGAGGAGCTTCCCTTCCCGATCGATCTCCGCGATGTCGATCTGCCCCACGCGCTGGACGAAGGCCACGAGGAAGGTCTTGCGCCACGTCCACGATACCAGGCGCGGCATGCCCTTGCTGATGGTCGTGAGGTCGATCGTGTGGTCGCGGGAGCCCGACTCCGACAGCACCTGCAGCCGCCAGCCGGTGCGACACAGCAGCGCCATGTCACCGTCGTCCATGTCACATCCGTACCCGTCGGGGACGCCGGACTGCCGGGAGTCGTAGAGGATGTTGCCGCGCCGGTCCACGCGAATGGTCCGGCACCCGGCCGTGATGGAGACGAACCGCCCGATGAACAGCTCGTCGACGATCAGGGTGGTTCCGTCGGCACGGCGCTGGACCAGGGACGGGTAGTTCAGCACTTCGTGGGCCAGGTCAGGGACCGGCGCCGAGTAGTCGAGACCGTACTCGCCGAGCAGCGACCAGGTCATCCGGCCACCTGTGGCCGGGGCTGTCTGGCGTCTTCGTCGACCGACGGCCGTCGTAAGCTGGATCGCACGGCGTCCAGCAACCGGTCGAGATCGCCAGAGCGCTGCAGCACGATGGCGATCTTGTCGCGACCGTGCTGCTCGAGCAGAGCTTGCACCTGGGGACGGGTGCGCCCCGGATACTGCCAGATGTAGCGCAGGAAGGCGCGGTCGATCGGCTGCCCCGGCGGGGCGTCGGGCCTGGGCCGGTCACCCTGGAGCAGGGCGCGCCGCACCACGCCCCACGTGCAGGCCCAGCGGGACCGCTCGAGGACGATGACGGCGTCCGCGACAGCCAGGCGGATGGCGAGCGTCGACTCGTAGGTGCCGTCCATGATCCACTGCGGGGCCTCGACCAACCGGCCGACCTCGGCGCGCCATTGGTCTTGAGGCGTCGCAATCCAGCCCGGGCGCCAGAAGCAGGCATCGAGATGCACGGCGGGTCGCTGCAGCAGCTGGGCCAGCCGCAGGGTGAGCCAGGTCTTACCCGATCCGCTGGGGCCCAGGACCAGGATACGGTCAGACGCCGCCAGGGCGTCCACGGCCGCGACGCTAATCGGCATCGGCCGTCGTCACCGGCGCCGCCGTCCGCCCGTCTTGCAGGAACTCCTCGAACAGTTCGATACGTGTCTGTTCCAGGAACGCGTTGGCGGCCCGGCGCGAGTCGGTGGCGCAGCGACGGTACGCCGCCGGGTCCGTCAGCAACGATGCCAGGGCCTCCGCCCACGGCGCGAGGTCCTGAGGTGGACAGACGTGGGCCCCGTCGCGCCATTCGGCCGGCCGGACCGGGAGGACGTAGTCCACGCCCAACTTGGCCTCGGGAAGACCGCCCCGGTCGCTGGCCAGGACGGGCACGCCGCGCAACATCGCTTCCACAGCGATATAGCCGAACGTCTCGGGCCACAGGGACGGCACCAGCATGATGCGTGTCTGCTGGAGGATGTCGTCGATGTCATCGGCAGGGGGAAGGACGGTGACATTGGGAGCGGTCGCCAGCGCGTCCATGACGGCGGCGTCGGCGCCCCAGGTGGGGACCGCGGCGAACGCCACGTCCGGAAAACGTCCGGCCAGTGCCAGGAAGACATCGAGGCCTTTCTCGGCGCAGGGGTTGACCATGGTCACGTAGCCCGCCGTATCTGTGACGCGCGCGGGAAACGGCCCGGTTCCATAGACCGGAGGACGCAGCATCATGCTATCCAGGCCACCGTGCTCCTGCAGATAGTCCCGCAGGTACTCGCTGATGACCACCCGGTGTCGAGCCCGGGCCATGAGCTCTCGTTGCTGCCGGCTGTGATGAGGCGCATGCGGTCCAAACGGCAGGTGGAACACCGTCTGCAACAGCAGAATGACTCGATCCGGGGCCACCGCCACGGCGCTATCGAGCAGCAGACGCTCTTTGTCGTCCGACACCAGGATCCAGTCGGGCCGGAACGCCGCGATGGTGTCCTTCACGTGCCGGCGCAGCGAGTCGGGGCGCGCGACATCCAGGGCGGTCGCCTCCACACCCCGATAGCGAAGCCGGTAGCCGTCCGGAGATACCGTGTCGAACTCGCCACCCCGGACCCGGACCTCGGCTTCCAGTTCCGGACCGGTCGTGGGACCGGCCCGGGTGGTGAAGGCTCGGACAATGGCCCGGCACTGATGGCCCCGGGCGGCCAGGGCCTCCAGCAACAGCCGGTTGGCCTTGTTACCGCCGCCCAGACTGGGCAGATAGACTTGATCTTGAAGCAGCAAGATTTTCATCAGGATCGAGTACCCTTTTCACGACTGCGGTGCCGTAGGCAATCGGGAGGTCGACGACCTCGTAGGTACCCGTGGCGCGGATTTCTTCTACCAGCTGAGGCACACCGCACGGGTCGCGATAATTGGCCGTATCGTGCAGGGTGATGACCCCGGTGGGCGTGACCAGCGGGTGGAACAGATCCCAATCCCGCTTGACGCCGTCGTAGTGATGATCGGCGTCGATATGGAGGTAGTCAATGGCGATCTGCCGGGCCCGGAAGACATCCCGGCAGGCGTCCTCCGTCAGCGACAGAATGATCTCGATGTCGGGGTAGTTGCTCCGGAACGTGGCATCGTCCTCGAGCCAGGAGGGCGAGCCCCAGACATCCTTGCGTTCCGACGTGACGTGGTGGGCGCCGTCCACCAGCATGGTGCGGCCGTCCTCGAGGCCCAGGTCCCGCTGGGCCTGGCGCATCATGCGCGGAACGAAGCCGCCCCCGGATCCCAGGCAGACGCAGGTCTTTGCCCTGGTGGCGTACGCCAGGGCGTAGTAGAGGATACCGGCGCCGAGGTCCGTCCCCTCCGGTGTGGCCCCGTGGCTGGCGCACCATCGATCGCCCGCCGTGACCGTCGTCGCGATGAACGCGTGGTTGAGCATTCCGTCACCCGCCATGTGCCGTCTCCTCGACGCTCCGGCCCGCGCGGACGGATGGTCCGGTCCCGCGGGAGTCAGTTGTTGGTGTCATGCAACTCGGCATGGTACTCCGTCCCTTTCAGGGCGCCGTCGAGTTCTTCGAAGTTGGCGATCACGGCCTTGAGATCGCGGTCGTTCTGTTTCACGCTCGCTGCCGACAGCCCCGGGTGGGGTGGATCCAGGCCGAGAAACGTGAGCATCCGCACGTGCTCGGCCGTGTCCTCGAGGTCCTCGTACCGGACCTCGAGATGGGGCTGGCCACCGCCTCGCAATTCGCTCGTGAGGCCGTCGTAGAACGCGTCGTTCAGTTTGGCGTGGGCCCGCAAGGCCGACACCTCGATGCGCACTTTGGGCGCCCGGGGCTCCGGGGCGTCGTCCTCGTAGGCCTCCCACTGGTCGGTCTGCTCCGCCACCGTCTGCGACACGAACGTCTTGAGCCGGTTGGACCTGCGTAACACCACCTTGAGAATGCCGGGGTCCCGCAGGACATGCTGCACCACATCGTCCGCCTGTCCCCGGGTCATCTTGAACCCCACGTGGCTGGCGCCCAGGGTG
>JBDHIK010000245.1:0-2555 GCA_039587475.1 Gemmatimonadota bacterium
CTTGTGGCCTTCGGGATCTCCATGCCGCGCCACTTCGAAATCAATCAGGTCATGCGCCGGATCGGTTGGGCCACGGAGTATCGTATCGGTGCCTACGACGGCCCCGCAGCCGCCTATCGCGAGGGCGTGGATGCCCAGGGTGCCCTGTACGCGTTGTTCCGACCGGAGTGGGAGGTCGCGGACCCCGGCAAGGAACAGGTCGGAGGCGCCCACCACTGGTACTATGCCGTCAGACCCAAACCGGACGGCGTCTCCATCAACTACATCGTGCAAACATCCGATGCCACGGTCCCGGACGACTTTCAGCTGGTCGGCACACGGGACGGCCTGTCCGTGTACGTGCGCCACCGGGACACGTGGGAGGCCGATCGGTTCCGGGACCAGGAAACCGACTACCGGAATGCACTCTATGAGATTCCCCGGGACGTCCGGTTTGCGTTCCTCGGCGTGCCCGCGGGACGCTATTTCGTCAACCTGGCAGAGTGGCCGGGGCTGTGGCGGCTCTTCTGATGACGGGCCTGGCCAGAGGGCACGGTTCCTGCACAATGATGACTGATTCTCCACGACGGAAAACCCCATGCTGCCGTACTTTCTAGGCATATTCGTCCCCAGCCCGGGGGGCGCATTCTGGCTCGGCCTGCTGGTCGCCGCCGTGATCTTCGGCGACTTCGAGCGGTTCGCCTCACGGCGGAACCTGACGCTGGCCGCTCTGTTCGCCGTGGCGGTGTTGCTCGTCGATGTCATGCGCTGGAACGAGCGGCCGGACAGTCCCCTGGCGGCGTGGGCCTTCACGGGGATCTATGTCGGCACGGGGCTCTACGCCCTGTGGGGTTTGGCCCTGTCCCGTCGCGAGACGGCCCTGCCCTGGACCGTCAACCTCCCTCGCTCCGGCCTCCGGGCCCTCCTGGGCATCGTGCTGACGATTTCTGCCGTCACGGCGCTCGGGCGCGAACCTGACGACGCCGGGTACTACTCCAACCTCGGCGCGCGCCGTCTGGTGGAGACGGGCATTCTCCCGTACGGCGACCCCATGCTGAAGGGTCCGGACGCGCCCGCCTATGGAGCCTCGGCGACGTATGGCCCGTTGTTGTACCTGAGCCATGTGCCGTTCCAGTGGATCGCGGCCGCGGAGGCCAATCCCGCCGATGCAAACCCGATGGACCCGACCTACGTGCGCCCGCCCATCGTTGCAACCCAGATGGCCACCCTGGCCTTCTTCCTGGCCGGTTTGTGGGCGCTCTATACGATCGTCGCCCGGTTGCGCGACCCCGACATCGCACTCGGGGTCACAGCCCTGTATGCGTGCAGTCCTTACATCCTGGGACTGGGAGGTACCACGCACGTCGTTGGCGGCCTGGCCTTCGTCTCTCACATCGCGCCCTCCTCGGTCATGTTGCTGGCCTTTGCCGCACTGCGCCGCCCGGCCTGGGCCGGTGCGCTCCTGGCGGCTGCCGCAGGCGTGCTGTTCTACCCGGTGTTCGTGTTCCCCGCCTGGGTGGGATGGTTCGTCTGGCGCCGGGCAGGGGTACGAAGCTTCGTGGCCGGGTTCGTCATCACCGGCCTGCTGATCGGAGCATTCGTTGCCGCATTCACTCCGGTCCCGGAGGGCAGCAACGTGGTGTCGGTGTTCCTGGAGAGCACGCTGGAGCATCAGGAAGGGGTGGGGCCCCAGGAATACGGTGCCAGCCAGTTCGGCTTCTGGGGCACGCAGCCCCGTCTCGCGGCCTTCTGGCAGCAGCCGATCGTCGGATCGTCGTCTCTCTTCAAACCAACGTTTCTGGTGTACGGTCTGGCGTGCCTGGCAGCCTTCTTCCTGGCCAGGGGGCGTACCATGGCCCAACTTGCAGGAATCACGGCGGCGTTGACCGCCGGAGTCCAGCTGTGGAAGACGCACGCGGCAGGCAGCTACGTCGAGTGGTATCTGCCGTTTCTCCTCATCGCGCTGTTCGCGGTAGGCCATCGGTCCAGGGAGACCACCAATGCCTGATCGGCGATACCGAGCACTGATCACCGCCATCGTCCTGGTGGCGTTGTTCGCGCGGCTTCCGGGACTCTTCTGGGGCTGGAACTTCCCCGGTGGCTGGCTGAGCCATCACCCGGACGAATTCACTCACATTGCCAACGCGCAGTTGATGATCGACCCCGGCTTCGAGCTCGGGTGGACGCCGACACCGTATCCCAAAGGCATGGCAGCCCATGTGGCCGCCCCGGTGATCGCAGGCCGCGTGGTCCGTGGCGGCCTCAACCAACTGCCGCCCACCAGACTGGAACTCCTCCTCGGCGGGCGCCTGGTCAGCGTGTTGTACGGCACCGCCACGGTCCTGATCGTGATGTTGACGGCCGGTGCATTGTCAGGCCGACGCGGTGTGGGACTCATGGCCGCCGCGCTCATGGCGGTGGGCGGCCTTCATGTGACTCAGAGCCACTTCTTCCTGGCAGACGTCCCGGGTTTGTTCTGGATGCTGACCGGACTCTATCTCCTGTTGCTGGCCTGGCGAAGACCGGACGCCACCTCGCTCCTGGGCTGGGCGGCGTTCAGTTTCGGTGCCGCCTTC
>JBDHIK010000007.1:0-73326 GCA_039587475.1 Gemmatimonadota bacterium
CGCCGGTCAGAGCGGCGTTGCCCTCGCGATCCCCTTCTACCTGTGGATCGGCATCTTCAACCTGATGGTGGTGGCGCAATTCTGGTCGTTCGCCAACGACATCTACACCAGTGACGAGGGTGAACGGCTGTTCCCCATCATCGGGTTCGGCATGTCACTGGGCGCGGTCGTGGGGTCCGCGGTCGTCGGCCGGCTGGTGGAGCCGCTGGGGCTCTACCCCCCGATGCTGCTGGGGGGCCTGCTGCTGCTGGTGGCGTTGGTGATCACCAATTACATCGACGTCCGCCAGCGCGAGCGGACCGAGATGGACCTGCCTCCTGCGCAAACCACCGCGGAGCTTCCAGCCGCGACCGGTCAGTTCCGCACGGAGACCGGGGAATTCAAGGCCCTCACCGCCGAGCAGGCGGTGAAGTCTGGCAGTGGGGAAGGAGCCTTCGCCCTGGTCTTCAAGACCCGCTATCTCCTGTTGATTGCCCTGATGTTGCTCTTGGCGAACTGGGTCAACACCACGGGTGAGTACATCCTGAGCCGCCTGGTGGACCAATCAGCGGAGGCGGCCGTTGCCGCCGGGAGCGCCGGAGGGCTGTCGGAGAGTCAATTGGTCGGGAAGTTCTACTCCGACTTCTTTCTGGTCGTGAACATCGTCGGGGTGCTGGCCCAGCTCTTCGTGGTTTCCCGCGTCATCAAGTACTTTGGCGTCCACGTCGGGGTCCTGATGCTGCCGATGATCGCGCTGGTCGGGTATGGCATTCTCATCGTCTATCCGGCACTGGAGATCGTCCGGTGGGCCAAGACCGCCGAGAATGCCACGGACTATTCTCTCCAGAACACCGTCAAGAACGCTCTGTGGCTTCCGACGACCCGGGAACAGAAGTACAAGGCCAAGCAGGCCATCGACGCCTTCTTCGTGCGTGCCGGAGACGTGCTCTCCGCGGTATTGGTGTTCGTCGGGACCGGATACCTGGCGTTGGGGGCCGGAGGGTTTGCGGCGGTCAACATCGTGCTGGTCCTGCTGTGGCTGATCGTGGCGGTCGCCGTCGGCCGGATGTACCAGCAGCTCACCCGGACCGGGGAGCCGCCAGTCTAGTCGGTGGAGTCCTCGCGCAGGCGCTTGAGGGCATCGAGGCGGTCGGCAATCGATTCCTCGGATTTCAACAGGCCCCCGAGTGCGTCATCGGCCGATCGTGATTGCCGGGCCGGTTTGAGCGGCGTTTCCAGAAACGGCCACAACTTGCGGCGGAGTTCTTCCGGGAGTGCCGATTCCAGGTATTCCAGCGCCGTGCCTCGCAGTAACGCGTCCTGGGTGAAGAGGCCGCGGTAGGCAACGCGGAGTGGCTGGGCCGGGAGGATCAAGGACAGCATCGTGAAGACATGCTCCAAACTGCGGTCGGCCCGGTCGCGGAGGGCATCGTCAAGGACGGGCGATGTTTCCTCCGCTTCCGTCGCGTCGAGCAGGCGCCGGCTCTCCCAGACTCCACGATCCACGGCGACCTCCCGGTCGATGACCTGGAGCACCTGGTCGCGGTCGATCTCCAGCGAGGGCTCCGCGTTTCGAAGGCGACTCAGGACGTGTCCGCAGCGGTACCGCACCTCGAAGCGGCGATCCTCCAGGCCACGAAGTAACCCATCGGCAGCCCGCTGCGTGGCACACTCCACGAGCACCAGTGGCAGGCGTCGACGAATCGAGAAATCGCTGGCCCCGTCAAGGAGATAGTCGGTCAGGATGCCCGTCGCCGGACCCGCAACAGGCCGCAGGGCCCGGACCACGTCGCGGGCCACATCATCCCAGGCGAGGAGGGGAACGATGTGCGGCACCAAGGCGAGGGGAATGGGCTGGTCTTTCAGGGCGGCTCGCACCCGTGTGCGAGACTTCGACCGGAGTTCCACGATCCGTTCGACGAGTGGATCGACGGGACCCGCTGGAGGGGTTTCCGGTCGGGCGCCATGTTCGTCATCGATCGTCTCGGCGGGCAGCGTCATTTCCTGCCGGAGTTGGGTGAGATCGACTGCGCCCAGTGTCTGGAGAATCCCGGTTTGAGCCAGATCCTGCGGTTCGGCATTCAGGTAGCTGCCCCGCACGACGAGGCTCCGTTCCAGGGTCCTCATATAGCCGCGATGGAGAGCCCGGGCCACGAACATGGCCGTGAGCGCGAACAGGAATGTGGGAATCAGCAGGGGCAGACCCCGTTGGCCGAAGGCCGCGAACAGAATGACGACCTGGGCCAGCGCCCCGGCGGCGAGGTCAGCTGTCCGGACGACCCCGACGTCGATCACCGGTTTGATGACCCGCTTGTCGGGTATGGGGACCGGGTTGAACAGGAGTTCATAGGCGGAACGGTAGAGCGAGTTTCGCACGACGGACTCGGAGGCGCGTGCGATGAGCATGGACAGCAGGCCCGGCACCAGCATGGCGCCGCCGGCCCCCAGGGCTACCACGGTCGGGAGCGAGGCCACGGAGGCGGCCAGGCCGAATCGCTGCAGCACGCGACGGGTGGCGGCCGATTGCACCAGGACCGTGAGGAGTGCCGCGCCGGTATAGAACATGGCGAAGAAGCGCAGGAGGCCCGGGCCGTCGGCGTACTCGAGCGAAGCCCAGGCCTTGAACGCCAGGTCGAGCAGCCCCTCGCTCATGGCCGTCAGGAACACGATGGCCCCAATGGTCGTGAGATACGGAGAGCTGCGCAGGACCTCCAGGCCTGATCTCGGGGCCGGCGACTCTTCATTGAACTCGGCCGTTTGGGGGGAGATGCCGGTGCGTCCCATGCGTCGCGTGAGAAAGGCCGCGGTCAGATGGAGGCCGGCGAGCATGGGGAACAGCGCCTCGATGGGGAGGAGGGTGGCGGTCCGTTCCGCCATCACCCCGCCGAGCAGGCCTCCGATCGTGCCGCCGACGCCGATACGCGCAATGTGCCGTTTGGCGGTTCGCGGATCGAAACGCTCGCTGACGATGGACCAGAAGCCCGATACCAGCAGCACACCGAGTCCGCTGAAGTGCAGGTATAACAGGACCGACACCGGACCCGGATAGCGCTCCACCAGGGTCCATTCGACCAGGATGAGCGCCGCACTGAGAGCGAACCCCCGGGGAACCGCGACCGCTGGCTCGAGGCGTGAGCCGGCCCGGCTGGCCAGCGCGGCCAGAAGCAGGGAGAAGATGGCCGCCGCCATCACCATGGCGGGCAGCGACGTGGCAGGGTGATTGCTCAGAAACAACGCGTCGCGCGTCGCCTTCCCAGCGATCTGGAAGGCGATCATCGCCGCCGACGCGAACATGCCGGCTCTGACGGCGCTCTGGATGCTGCTATCGACTGCGGTCACCCGGTGAGGCTCTCCCCCTGGTTGAAGTCGCTCGGGATGGGGCCATTCTACACGGCTGAAGCGGGGCGTGCCAACTCGCCGGCAGGCGCCGTCGCTTGACGCTCGTCCCACGATCGTGATACTGGAAAGCACACGTTCCCGTGAAAGGATGCCGCATGCGGCTTTCTCCTCCCATCATCGCGCTCGTGGTCCTGGTCGTGGCGGTCTCGATGGCGTTCCTTCGCTGCGCCACCGGTGCGCTCTTCGTCGAGAGTGTGCCCGGGGGCTGGTGGGGCCTTGGGGGCATCCTGGCGGTGATGGGCCTGATCCTCGCCGCGTCAGCCGGTTGGCTGGGCCATCGGGACTTTACCCGAGACCGGCTGGGGAAGTACCAGTTGCTGGAGAAGATCGGCGAGGGCGGCATGGGCACGGTGTATCGGGCCCAGCATCGCTATCTTCGGCGCCCGACCGCCATCAAGCTCTTGCCGCCGGAGAAGGTTACTGACCGTACCCTGGCCCGGTTTGAACGCGAGGTGCAGCGCACAGCACTGCTGCAGCATCCGAACACCATCTCTATCTACGACTACGGGCGCAGCCGTGCGGGCGTGTTCTACTATGCCATGGAATACGTGCCTGGACTGTCGCTCGCGGACGTGGTCGAGGAGAGTGGGGCGCTTCCCGTCGCCCGCGTCATCCACGTTCTCCGCCAGGTCGTGGCGTCACTGGCCGAGGCGCATGACGCCGGCCTGGTCCACCGAGACATCAAGCCCGCGAACATCATGCTCTGTCGATGGGGAGGCATCTGGGACTTCATCAAGGTGGTCGATTTCGGGCTGGTCAAGGCGCCGGACGGTGAGGAGGCCGAACCGCTGACCAAGTCTCGGGTGCTGTTGGGAACACCGGAGTACCTGGCGCCGGAAGCGATCCTGTCGCCCCGGGACGTCGACCATCGTGCCGATCTCTACGGCGTTGGGGCCGTGGGCCACTTCCTGTTGTCCGGGCAGCCGGTCTTCGGAGCCGACAAGACCCGCGAGGTGCTCGCCAGGCACATGGGCGAGCGCCCGGCCAAACCGCTGCCCGACGCGACCGGTACCGTGGAGACGGAGCTGCAGGAGCTGCTGCTGGCCTGTCTCGCCAAAGCCCCGGATCTTCGTCCTGCGGATGCCGGCGCCATCGAGACCCGACTGGCGGCGCTGGCGCAGCTGGCCCCCTGGTCGCAGGAGGAGGCCCGATCGTGGTGGGAGCGGCGATCAGGTGATGGTGGGTGACTGACAGGCGTTGCAGGTCCCGCGGAACGTGATCTGGGCTTCCTCGATGTGGCCGCCGATGTCGGAGGCATCGAGACAGGGCTTCTCCCCGACCACGCAGCGCACGTCTTGGATGGATCCGCACGCCTTGCACACGAAGTGGTGATGCCACGGAATACCGTACTCGTATCGTGCACTGCCGGGACCAACCGAGACCATCGTGATCAGACCGCAATCGACCAGTGCGCTCACGACGTTGTACACCGAGGCCCGTGGTAAGGGCGTGCCCCGGGCGGCAAGGAGCGCAACGATGTCGTCCGCCGAATGGTGGCCTGGGGTGGCGTGGAGCAGGCCCAGAACGAGCAGCCGGGGCTTGGTGACCCGCAAGCCTCCGGTTCTCAGCCGTGCGGCAAAATCGGTGTCTGGAGCGGTTTGTCCATGTCCATAACCCGGCGCGAGGGACGTCCTCAGGGGTGAGCCACATCGAGGAATGTACCCCTTCCTGCGCGACCGTACAGAGGGAGGGGAGAACCCACGAGGTGTGCGGTCGGGAGCGCTTGCGGTTCGCCTGAGGGGCGACTAACCGTTCCACTCCGATTCTGCGCCAGTTCTCTTGCCGGCGAACATGCATGGACCTGCACGTCCCACACCTCCGATTGCCGATGCCGCTCGCCGCCGCACTCATGGTGGTGGCGGCCGGGTGCGCCTCCAATCCCGGCCTCGGAACCCAGGCGGGCCTCGCGGTGGACACGGCCAGGATGCGGTCCGAGTTGAGCATGATGGCCGCTGACAGTATGCGTGGTCGGTTCACCGGCACCGTCGAGGCCGGGCAGGTCGCCCAAGCCATCGCCGACGAATTGGCATCGTTGGGGCTCGAGCCGGCAGGCGACAGCGGGTTCTTCCAACGCGTCCCGATTCAGGTGACCCGTCGCAGCGACGGGCGACCCCGCTACGATTTCTATCCGTCTATCAGAGCCTTGCGCCTTCTGCCGCCGGAACAGCAACTGGTGGCGGTCAATGTCGTGGCCCGCCTCCCCGGCACTGATAGCATGTCGCGTCACGTCGTGATCGTCGGCGCCCACTACGACCATTTGGGGGTGAGGCGACCGATCAACGGAGACTCCATCTACAATGGCGCCGACGATGCGACCGGCGCGGTAGGCGCGCTGGAGATCGCGCGCAGCCTGGCGCGCGGCCCGGGACTCAAGCGATCGGTGGTCTTTCTGTTCACGGCTGGAGAGGCCCTCCAGTTCCTTGGGGCGCGGCTCTATGCCGAGTATCCGGTGGCGCCTTTCATCGAGACGGTCGGGGCGCTGTGGCTCGAGAACATCGGGCGGCCTGATCCGTTCCTGGGCCCCGGCGTGGCCTGGCTGACGGGTCCTGACCGAACCGACCTGGGACGCCTTCTCGATGACGCCGACCTGGATCTGGCGTTGGAGCCGGACCCACGCCCGCAACAGCAAGTGTATCTCCGGACGGAGAGCGTGGTCCTGGCGCAGCGCGGGGTCCCTGCGCACACGCTATCGTCCTTCGGGTTTCACTCCGACTGGCATCAACCGAGCGACGAAATCGCTACCATCGATTTCGCCCATATGGCGCAGGTCGTCCAGACCGCCATCCAAGTGGTGCGGTACCTCGGTACCGGGACGCCGCCCCAGTTCTATCAGGGGGCTCAGCCCCGCCGTACGGATTTCTGACTCCCGCGAGGTCTTCATGTACGCTGTCGCGATCATCAGGTATCGCCGCCCCCTGGAGGAAGTCCTTCCCCATGTCGACGCGCATCGGGCCTATCTCCAGGGGCTGCACGACAACGGGTGGCTGGTAGCCTCAGGACCGTTCGAGCCCAGGATCGGGGGGGCCCTGCTGCTGCGCGTGCCCGGTGGTGATCTGACGGCGACCCTCGACCGGATCCGCGATCAGGACCCGTTCGTTCGAGAAGGGGTGGCGCAATACGAAATCTGGCCCTGGAAACCGGTGATTGGGGCAGAGGCGCTCGATGCCTTGGTCAAAGAGTAGACCCATGGCATCATGGCGGCCCGCCACGATCGTGTTGCTGGCCAGTGGTGTCGCCTGTGCCATCAACCCGGCCACCGGCAAGCGGGAGCTGTCGCTGGTCTCCGAGACCCAGGAAATCCAGATGGGGTTGGAGGGCGCTCAAGGCGTCCGGAATTCCATCGGCGTGTACCCGGATTCCGCCTTGCAGGCCTATGTCTCGCGCCTGGGCCTGATGCTGGCCGAGGACTCCCACCGGCCCACGCTGCCTTGGTCGTTTCAAGTCATCAATGATCCCGCGGTGAACGCCTTCGCACTTCCCGGCGGCTCCATCTTCTTCACCCGCGGCATTCTGGCGCACTTCAATTCGGAAGCGGAACTCGTGTCGGTGCTGGGCCATGAAATCGGTCACGTAACCGCCAAACACTCGGTCAGTCAGATCAGCAAGGCGCAGGTCGCCACCTTGGGCCTCGGGGTCGGGATGGTCCTCACTCCGAACCTCGATGTGCTGCATCAGGTGGCCGGGAGCGGATTGCAGATTCTGTTCCTGAAGTTCAGCCGGGATGACGAGTCGGAGGCGGATGCACTCGGATTCGAGTACATGGTCGATGACGGGTACGACCCCCGGCAGGCAACCAGCATGTTCGAGACCCTGAGCCGCCTGGGCGGGAGCAGGCGGCTCCCGGAGTGGCAATCGACGCACCCGCTTCCCGAAAACCGGGTGGCCCAATCTGCCGAGCGGGTCGCCGCGATGACCGTGGACCCCGCGACGCTCCGCGTCGGCCGGGAGACCTACCTCAGGCACCTGGACGGGATCGTATTTGGAGACAACCCCAGGGAGGGTTTCTTCGATGGCGACGTCTATCACCATCCTGATCTCCGGTTCCGGATGTCGTTTCCGGCCGGGTGGGACCGCCAGAATCTGGCGCAGGCCGTGATCGCGGTCAGTCCCAGGGAGGACGCGGTCCTCCAGGTGACGCTGGCGACGGTGGCCTCTCCGCGGGCCGCAGCGGATTCGTTCCTCCTCCAGGCCGGCGTCCGGGAAGAGGCGTCTTCGTCGGATCCCATCCAGGGGTTCCCGGCCGAGACACGCTACTTCAGCGTATCGACGCAGCAAGGGGTGGTGGAGGGTCTGGTGGCCTTCGTGGCGTATGGTGGGAACGTGTACCAGCTGCTGGGGTATGCCACCCGGTCGGCCTTCACCAGCGCCCGGCCTCTCCTTACCAACGCCATCGGGTCGTTCGATCAGGAGTCCGACCCAGCGGTACTCGCCGTCGAACCGGCGCGGATCCGTCTGGTCCGTGTTCCGCGAACGATGTCGCTCACCGAATTCCATCGACGGTACCCGTCGACCGTCTCACTGGACCAGGTCGCGCTCATCAACGGCCTCGATGCCGGCGACACGGTCCCCAGCGGCACACTCATGAAGCGTGTGACCGGCGGACGCCCCTAGCGCTCGACCAACCGGCGGGCCGTCGCGAAGACGTCATGCCACATCTGTCGCGTCAGCCGGCCGGTATTGGTGTTCTGCCTGGAAGGATGATAGGAACAGAGGAGATGGCGGCCGTCGGGCAGCCGATGAAGCGCCCCGTGGCCAAAGGGGACGTCCCGGGAAGGCGTCAACCGGCTCCGCCATCCGCTGGCCTTGAGCCACGCATCCCACGCAATTCGACCCAGCACCAGGATGACGCTCGTCTCACTCAGCAGACGCAAGTCGGCCTCGAGGTAGCTCCGGCATGAGTCCAGTTCCCCGGTCGAGGGCTTGTTCCCCGGGGGAGCGCAGCGTGCCGCGGCGCTGATGTAACAACCCCGCAGTTCCAGACCGTCGTTCCGTGCGCTGGCGTTCGGTTGGTTGGCGAAGCCGTACCGATACAGGGCCTCGTACAGCCAATCCCCACTGGAGTCGCCCGTGAACATGCGACCGGTGCGGTTGGCGCCGTGCGCGGCGGGCGCCAGGCCGACGATGACCAGGCGCGCCTGGGGGTCGCCGAACCCCGGCACCGGCCGGCCCCAATAGGTCCAGGTCCGGAACGCCTTCCTGCGGACTCGAGCGGTCTCCTGACAATGGGCCCGGAGTCGCGGGCATCGGTTGCAGGCGATGATAGCCCGATTGACGCCCCCGATGGTGCGGAACGACCGCACCCGACTCTCAGCCACGGTTGGCGACAGAGCGAAAGGCCTGTACCAGAGCCACTGGAGGGTCGACCGCTGGCCGCCAGCGGAGGACGTTGCGCGCCGAGCTGCTGTCATAGGGATCCCCGCCCCGGAGAAACCGGACCGCCCCCTTGAGGGATCCTGGATACCGTTTCCGTCCCAGCAGGCGAAGCAGTCGCTCCGCAGCTCCCGCTGCGGCCAAGGCCGGTGCCGCGGGGAGCCGAACGGCCCGGGGCGGTCGGCCGATGAAGGTCGCCACGGCCGCAAGGATGTCACGGGCGGTGACTGGGGCGTCGCCGGTCACGTTGAATGCGCGGCCCCAGCCCCGGTCCGACGTGAAAGCAGCCAGGACGGCTTGGGCCACACTGGTGGCGTGCACCAGCGCCATCGGTGTCCGGCCGTCTCCCACGAGCGGGAACCAGCCCCGGCGGGCCGTGGACAGGAGGCGTGGAAGCAGGAGCCGGTCGCCCGGTCCATAGATGACGTCGGGCCGCAGTGAGCAGGCGCGGAGGCCGCGGTCGGCGTGCTCGAACACGACCTGTTCGGCCATACGTTTCGACCTGGCGTAATACTCCCATGCCGGAAGGACCCCTGGAGGGTACGCCTCGCGAATGGTGTAGGGGGCGTCGTCGGCTGCGCGGCGGCCATAGACGGCTACGGAGGAAATGTGTACCAGCGGCACATGTCGGTCTTCCGCCAGGCGGCAGGCGTGGCGGGTGCCGTCGACGTTCACCGCTTCGAACCGGTCCCAGCCGGCCCGTTCGGCGATGATGGCCGCTGCATGGACCACGCCGGACAATGGCGGAAGAGGCTGGCGCCAGGTGTCGGCCTCTTCGACGGCGCCGAAGAGAGGCGTGGCGCCGAGCGATTCGACGAAGTTCGCGCCCGTCCGGTCCCGCACCAGAGCGGCGGTTCCCTGACCGGTTGCCGCCAGGATTCTGAGCACTTCCTGACCCACGAGCCCGGTGGCTCCCGTCACCAGGATCACGCAGCGCGGTCCGGTGGATCGAAGGGAAGGGGCACGATGCGGGCCTCACGGCCTCCGGCGAGCACGGCGTCCCCCAGGTCGGCCTCCCGGCGCACCATAGCCAGCCCGAGACGCCGGTCGGTCAACGCCAGGACCGAGTGGACCTGTCCCAGGGCGCGGTCGGCGTTTCGTACCTCGGTGCCCTCGAGCGGCTGCAGGTCGAGCCAATCCAGACCGCGCAGCACGCGCTGCGTCCGGCCGCGGAAGTGGATGCGGGCGACGGTCTCCTGGCCCAGAAAGCATCCTTTCGTGAACGACACGCCCTCGAGTTCTTCCAGACGCACTTCCTGGAGGAGGGTCTTGTCCCCGATCTCGAAACCGAGCGCGGGCCATCCGGCCAGGATCCGCGCGGCATGATGATCGTCCTGGTCGCCTTCGGTCATGCCGTGGTCCAACAGCAGGTTCGTGGCGTCGGTGAGCGCCTCCTCGGGTCCAGCCAGCAGGCTACGAAAGGGAGTGGTTCCCGTACCGCTGGCGACCACCACTCCCTGACTTTCGACCGGCAGTCGGGCAACCTGCCCCGGGCCGTCAGCGCCGGGGTTCAGGTGAGCCTCCAGTAGCGCAGCCTCGGCGCGGTCGCCATAGGTCCATGCGACCCGCCAGGCATCGCTCAGGTCAGCGAGTTTGGCCAATCGGGGCGGCAGGCTCCGCTTGAAGATCTCCATGGCAGGGCCATGCCCTTCTGGGGGGCCGATCAGCAGTATCTCCGTCCCCAGGTGCGCCAGCCAAAGATCGACCACCACCATTCCCTTCGGGGTGAGGAGCGCGGTGTACGTCATCCGGCCCAGCCCGGGGCCCACGAGGTCGTTCGTCAGCAGCCCCTGAAGGCAATCGGCGGCTCCGGACCCGGTGATCCGGAACACCGTGGCTGGGAGCGTAACCACGACACCTCCCCGTAGCAGGCGTTCGAGGCGGGGCTGGTCGAGGTAGACGTTGAGCATGGACATGCAACAAGATAGACCGCTTCAGGCGCTGACGTCTTCGCGGTAGATGCCCGCTGCCTGATAGGAGAGATCGAGCAGTTCGACGGGGTGGACCACTCGGACTGTGCTGCCAGCCGCCAGGAGGCCTGCTCCGATATGCATGAGACAGCCCGGGTTCCCAGTTGCGACGGCGTCGATCCTCGTCCCGTCGTCGAGGATTGGGCCGAGCTTGTCCGCCAGGATGGCACGCGCCTGGTCGGGTTGGGCCAGCGAGTAGAGACCGGCGCTACCGCAGCAGCGATCCCACCCGTCGGCAAGCACGACATCCAGTTCCGGGATGGCCGCCAGGACGGTCTGGGGGGCGTCGACCACTCGTTGGGCGTGATGCAGGTGGCAAGGCGCATCGTAGGCGACACGCATCGCGACCGGCCCTCCCATTCTTGGCCCTGCGGCAGTGAGGAGTTCACTCACGTCCCGTACCCGGGACGCCAGACGGCCCCCGGTCTCTTGGCCGAGCAATCGATCGTACGTCCGGAGAAGGGCGCCGCATCCGGCGCTGTCTACGACCAGGAAATCGACGTCTTCCGGGAACGCTGCCACGTTCTGCCGGGCAAGCTCCCTGGCCTGCTCCTCGTCACCGGCGTGTTCGTGCAAGGCGCCACAGCATCCTTGCCCCGGCAGGTCGACGACACGATAGCCGTTGGCGGTGAGGGTCCGTTCCACCGCGCCATGTACGTGAGGAAACAGGGTGTCCATGACACAGCCTCGGAACAGCCCTACCGTCGGTCCGGACCCGGGGCGAATCGATGCGCGCCGGATCCGGCCGGGCCACCCCGGGGCGCTGGCGGCCAACATTCCTGAGACGAATCCGGCGGCACCGGAGCCCGCCATCAACCGGGGAAGCCCCGTGTGTCGGATCCAGCGGGCGATGGTGAACAGCGGGCGCCACGCTCGTGACGTCTGGAACGTGGCCAACAGCATCGTCCGGAGGGGATCCGGCGCCCCGGTCTGGAACAGCGCTTCGCGGGCGGTTTGAAGCGCCTCGCCGTATCGGACGCCTGACGGACACGCGGGTTCGCACCCGAGACAGCCGAGGCAACTGTCCAGATGATCGCGGATGGCGGGGTCCGATCGTCCCCGCTCCAGGGCCCGCATCAACACGATGCGGCCGCGAGGGCTCTCGTTCTCGTCTCCCGTCGCCAGATACGTGGGGCACGCCGGAAGGCAGAACCCGCAATGCACGCAGGCGTCCAGTCCCTGATACCCCTCAGCCATCGCCCCGCTCGAGGGCGATACTCAGTTGGAGGTCGGGATCGAACGTGGTGCGCAACCGGTCGACGACCTGGCCGACGCCTTCCCGGTAGGCGCCGAAATGGCCGACTCGGTGCCGCAGGTGCCAGGGCGCTCGCTCCAGGGTCATGGGGATCTCACGCTGGGCCATGACATGGCGCAGGGCGAGGAGTTGCTCGGGCGACGCCACTCCGGTCCAGCGGAGTCCGCCCGCGGCAGCTCCCGCCGTGACCAGGCCGTCTTCCAGGTCGTGAGTGAGTCGGTCGAGTGCTTCGTCCAGGCCGTCTGCCAGGACACCCAGTCGGAAGCTCACGGGGGCCGCGTTGGCCGAGTCACGCACCATGCGCCACAAGCGCGTGGCCCGATCCGTGGGGAGCGACTCCCACACCGCCTCGGTGTCGGCGTCGAGCCTTGGCGTCTCAGACTGGACTAGGGCCTCAGCACCGAGGATCCTGGCGGCAAGTAGCCACTCCGGCTCCGCCGCCGCGGTTGGAGACAGGAGTTCCAGGGCCGCGACATCGATGCCGGCCGCCGTCACCTCCCGTGCAGCTGCGGTGAGCTCGTCCCTGGTCCCGCGGGCGACGAGTGTGGTATCGGCTTTCGGCAGCGTGCGCAGTCTGAGGTGGACGGCCGTGATGATGCCGAAGCCGCCGAAGCCGCCGACCTGGAGCTTGGTGAGATCGAATCCGGCCACGTTCTTCATGACCCGTCCGCCAGACTCGATGAGCCGGCCGTCGGCGGTCACGACCCGGCATCCCAGGACGTGATCGCGGACCGGGCCGAATCGAGCCCGCAGTGGCCCGGACGTTCCCGTTGCGACGACCGAACCGAGGGTGCGCTCTGGCCGGCCGGGTGGGTCGAGTGCCAGCCACATGCCGTCCTCGGCCAGGCGTTCGCTGAGGTCCGCCATGGCGACCCCGGCCTGGACGGTGGCCACCTGATCAGCGGCGCTCACTGCCTGGACGTTCCCGAGTCCTTCCAGGCGGAGCACCATGTCTGCGGGGGCATCGTCGACCAGCCAGGTGCGCCGGCCCTCGATCCGGATGCGCCAGCCTGCCTGCCGTGCCTCACGGCACGCAAGGGCCACGGCCTCCTCCGTCCTCGGCGTGACGATGACCGTGCCGCCATCGCCGCTCGTCACGACGTGCGGACCCAGTACCGCCTCGAGCCGCCGAAGGGCCTCCTCGCTCATGCCACCCCCCCAGCCCGCCACTCGCGGCAGGCGTGTATCGGGACCACTTTGCCGGGGTTGGCCCTTTCCTCAGGGTCGAAAGCCCGCCTGACTGCCCGCATGGTCGCCAAAGTATCTCCGTTGAAGGCCCAGGGCATGTACTCGCGTTTGTCGGCCCCCACGCCATGCTCACCGGTAATCGAGCCGCCCGCGTCGAGACAGGCTGCCATGATTTCACTGCTGGCCAACCGGACTCGCTGGGTCATGCCCGGCACCGCACGATCGAAATTGATGTTGGGGTGCAGGTTGCCGTCGCCGGCATGGAACACGTTGCTGATCGTCAGGTCGTGACGGCGTCCGATGTCGGTTATCTGGTCCAGGATGTCCGGGAGTGCGGAGCGCGGTACGACCGCATCCTGGACCGCGAGGTCGGGAGCAATGCGGCCCATGGCTCCGAAGGCCTTCTTTCGGCCCTGCCAGAGGCGGGCCCGCTCCGCCGGGCTGCTGGCAGTGCGAACGGTGCGAGCACCATGGCGTTCCAGGACAGACGTCACCAGAGAGGACTCGGCTTGGACACCGGCCGCGCCGCCGTCCACTTCGACCAGAAGCACCGCGGCGGCGTCCCGCGGATACCCTGCCGCATAGATGGAATCTTCCACGGCCTGGATGCAGGGTCGGTCCATCATTTCGAGAGCGGCCGGAACGACTCCCGAGGCGATGATATCCGTCACCGCTTCACTGGCGTCACGAATGGCCATGAAATCCGCAAGCAGCGTCGTGACCGCCTGCGGGGTCGCCTCGAGCCGGACGGTGATATCGAGGGCCACGCCGAACATGCCCTCACTTCCCACGAAGAGGCCCACCAGGTCCGGGCCCCAGGGCTCGCCCTGTTCCGACCCGAGGGACAGCACCGATCCGTCCGGGAGCGCCACGGTGAGCGCCGCGACGTGGTTGGTGGTGACCCCGTACTTCAGGCAGTGAGGCCCGCCGGCATTTTCGGCCACGTTGCCACCGATGGTGCAGGCGGTCTGACTCGAGGGATCGGGGGCGAAGTACAGTCCGTGTGGAGCGGTTGCGGCGCTCAATCGGGCGTTGATCACGCCCGGCTCAATGCAGGCCCGGCGAGCGTGGGGATCGATGCTGATGATGTGGTTGAGGCGTGTCAGCGTGAGGAGGACGGCGTGCTCATCGGCCAGGGCCCCGCCGGACAGTCCGGTGCCGGCGCCGCGGGCGACGAACGGTACCTGGGCGTTGTGGAGCAATCGGAGGACCGCCAGGACCTGATCTCGGTCGCCCGGCAGCACGACACACCCGGGTGTGGCCTCGTGCGTGGGGAGGCCATCAGCCCGATACACGGAAACCTCGTCGGGCTGTGACCGGACCCACCGGTGCCCAACGATCCGCTCCAGCTCGCGGATCAGGGATCGCTGCATGATGTGAATGTAGTGCCTGCCGGGAGCAGGGAGCCAGCAGCGCGGTTCGACGCGGGTGAGGCGATGGGCGCCGGCCAACGAGGACCGGCGCCAGGGCAGGGCAGGCCGGAGCTAGGCCGCGCCCCAGAAGCCTTTCAGCGACTTGACGTCGGGAGACTCGCGCAGCTTTTCGAAGGCGCGTTCGCGAATCTGGCGGATACGCTCGCGAGTGACGCCGAGCAAGGCACCGATCTTCTCGAGCGTCAACGCTTCCGAGCCTTCCTCGAGTCCGTAGTAGAGGTATAGGATCTTGCGCTCGCGGGGGGTGAGGTGCCGCTCGAAGATGCGGTCGATGAATTCCCGCATGAGCGTCGAGTCCGTCTTGTCTTCGATCTCACCGCCCCCACTGCCCGCAAACCGTTCCCCGAACGTGCTGGCGGCCTTGTCCGACCGCTCCACCGGGGCATCCAGAGACAACTCCGCGCTCGTCATGCGACGCGCGGACCGGATGTTCTCCACCGAGTCGTTGAGCGCGATGGCGATCTCTCGGTCGGTCGGCTCCCGGCCCAGCTCCTGAGACAGGAAGCTCTCCGCGCGCGACATGCGGATGAGCGCCGAGTTCTGGTTGAGAGGAATGCGCACGCTTCGGGTCTGTTCCGCCAGAGCCTTGAGGACGGCCTGTCGCACCCACCAGACGGCATAGGAGATGAACTTCACGCCGTGGTCGGGGTCGAACTTCCGGACGGCCTTCAGGAGGCCCTCGTTGCCGATGGCCACTAGCTCCGACAGGTCGAGTCCGTGCCCTTGGTACTTCTTCACGTAGGAGATCACAAACCGCAGGTTGGCCGTGACCAACCGTTCGGCTGCCTGCTGATCACCGTCCTGCGCCAGGCGCGCCAGCCGCTTTTCCTCGGCCGGATCGGTGATCATGGGGAGTTTCTGAATGTCCTGCAGGTACTGGTCGAAGGCGCCGGTCGGCGCAGGGCGGAAGAAAGGCCGGGGCTTACTCGCGGTTCCAGAAGCCATTACAACCCCTGACGGGAGGAGTGAATGTGTGCCGTGGCGCGAACTTAGGAGAGGTACCCACCGTGAAACCGGTTGGGAGGGCGAATATAGGGAGCGTCGGGATGAGGGTCAACAGATTCTTTTTTGTCCACATCACAAATCGTTAGTCACAATAGGTTTCGAGTGTTCTTCCACCTTTCCCCATTTCGAGATTCGCGTTATCCACGTACCCGCACCATAAGATGTTCCCAGTAAACGGTTTACGTCGGTGACGGTGGTGCGTGAATGTGGAAAGCATGTTGACTCAGGCGAGCCCGATACGCCCCAGGGCCCGCGAGATTCGGTCAGAATCGTCCAGGGCCACGGTCCACGGCGCGGTGGCAGCGGCCATTGCCCCGATTCCGGCTGGAAGCGCAAAACGGATCTGCGAATTGGTGCCCTTCTTGTCGTACCGCATGGCCGCGATGACCTCCGCGCGCGAAGGTCCGCCACCGATCTGAGTCGGGAGGCTAAACAGCTTGAGCACGTCGAGGATGCGGTCAACGATGTCCACGGGCGCGAGGCCCAGGTCGGCTGCGAGGGCCGCTTCCACTACCAGCCCCAGGCTCACGGCCTCGCCGTGGCTCAGTTGGTAGTCGGTGCTGCGCTCGAGGGCGTGGGCCACGGTGTGCCCCAGGTTGAGGTGAGCCCTGCGACCCTCCTCACGCTCATCGGCTTCCACCACCGCAGCCTTCAGGCGCACGCTGGCGGCGACCAATTCCTCCAGGACCCCCAGATCCCGGGCCAGAATGTCGGTGTGCCGCTGCGCCATCCAGTCGAACAGGACGTGGTCCGCCATGACGGCCTGTTTGATGGCTTCTGACAGGCCGACCCGGAACTCCGCATCGCTGAGGGTGTCAAGACAGCGGAGGTCAGCCACCACGGCGGCCGGTTGGTGAAAGGCGCCGACCAGATTCTTACCGAACGTCGTGTCTACGGCGGTCTTGCCCCCGATGGAGGCGTCCACCATCGCGAGCAGGGTGGTCGGTACCGTAATGAAGGGAATGCCCCGCATGTACGTGGCGGCGACGAAGCCTGCCAGGTCGCCGACCACGCCACCACCGATGGCCACGATGGCCGAGTCCCGTCCGGCGCTCCGTTCCATGAGGATGTCGGTGACGCGGGACCACTCGTCCCGGCTCTTGGTCGACTCCCCCGGGGGAACCGCGATCGGTGTGGTGAGCCATTCGGATTGCGGGTCGCTGTGCGGCTCACGCCACGCATGTCGCGGATCCAAGCGCCAGTCGTTCAGCAGCTCGGCCACCACGTCATCGGTTACCGTGAAGAGCGCGCGCTTCGGGACGTGCCGGGCGGCGATGGTGTCCAGGTGACCAAGAAGCCCCGGGCCCAGATACACCGGGTAGCTCCCGTCTGCGTGGCGGATGGTGAGGGTCGCCTCAGGGACTGAGGTCACCAGGTCTCGTCCGGGAGTCCTGCCGAGTGGTTGGCCAGCCGGGCCAAGGTGAAGAGCAGATCCGACAGTCGGTTGAGATACCGGAGGAACAGCGGCGGAACATCGTCGGCAGCGGCCAGGGCGATGACGGTCCGCTCGGTGCGCCGGCACACGGTCCGGGCCAGATGGAGCGCCGAAGCCTTCTCCGAGCCGCCGGGGAGTATGAACTGGTCGAGTGCCGGGAGCTGCGCTTCAGCGTCGTCGATGGCCCGCTCGAACGTCTCGATCCGGTCGTTCGACAGGTCGGCCTTGGCGAGTGCCTTGGCTACCCTCTCCGGATCGGGGGTGGCAAGATGCCCGCCGATGGCAAACAGGTCACGCTGGATCTCGCGCAGGAGCTCGTCGGCAAAGGTGCGGGGTTCGACGGCACGGGCCACGCCGATCGTGGAATTCAGCTCGTCGACGTCGCCATACGCCGCGACCCGGTGGTGCGCTTTCGACACGCGACCACCGCCGAACAGCCCGGTCTCGCCGCTGTCTCCGGTCCTGGTGTAGATCCTCATGCTCGGGAAGATGGCTGGCAGCGACCGCGGATGCCAGCAATGTGCCCGCCCCGATTCGCGAAGTACGGACGGGGGCGGGGGGTCTCGCGAGGAAGGAGCGGGGTCGTCACCGTGCCGACGATTGCTCCATGTCGACCACGACACTGTCGATGTACTGCGTCATGGTGGTCCAGCCCAGGACGTGGTGGTTCGCCATGACCGAGAAGATCAACGGCGCGCCATCCGACTGCTCGATGTACCCCGTCAGCGTATTGACGCGCGAGATGCTGCCGGTCTTGGCCCGTACTCGACCCTCGAGCGGGGTGCCAAGGAATCGGGCACTCAATGAGCCGGGTTGCCCAGACGACGGGAGTCCTGCGGCAAAGACCTCGAAATTCGGATGGGCGCGCATGTAGGCGAGCAGCGCGGCGAACGCGGCCGGGGTCACCAGATTGGACCCCGACAGGCCGGAGCCGTCAGTCAGGCTGAATTGGGTAGAGTCGATACCGACCGAGTCGATCAGGAAGCGTCGTTCCACCTCGAGGCCGGCGTCCCACGAGCCGCCCTCGCCGAACTGTCTCCCGAGTTGCTTGAGCAACATCTCCGCAAACCAGTTCTGAGACGTGTTGAGGATCGGGAAGATCCAATCCCGCAGGGGACGCGATTGGACCTCGGCCAGCGGACCCGAGGCGCGAGCATGGCGGTAGCGGAGCGAGTCGGTGGTCGAGAGCGTGGCTCCTGCCACGGCGATTCCCTGCTCGCCAAGGGCAGCGCGGAACGCCAGGGCGGTGAAGTGGTTCGGGTCCGGCAGCGCGAAGTACTCGGTGCGCTCCGAACTCCCCAGAGGGATGTCGCCTTCGGCCCAGATCGCGGTCGTCCCCTCGGTCCGGAAGAAGTCGATGGACCGCCGGGTCCCCTGCGCGCTGGTCCGGGCGCGGTTGTCGATCGACACGTCCCCGAAATCGGGCTCGAACGTGATCACAGGCGGAGCGTCGATGCCGGCTCCGGGCCCATAGGTGATGTCGATGGCGTTGTCGTTGAATCCCAGCGCCGAGACCGGTGCGGCGTACCACCAGTTCAGGTCGTACGTCTCCCACGCGGGGTGGACCAGGGTGGACTCGAAGTAGCTGCCGTCCCCCACGACGTTGCCGTTCACCAACCGGATGCCCCGAGCCGCGAGGTCGCCCGCCAGCTGTCGGAGAGGTTCGCTCGGGTCCTCCACACAGGCACCGGCGCGCGTGGTGTCGACGTCGTAGCACCTGCGACTGAAGGTGGGGTCCCCTCGCCCGTACAACACCAGATCGCCCTGCAGCACGCCTTCCACCACGGGTCCGGTGGCGTAGACGCTGGTGGCGACGGTCCAGTCGCCCGGCAAACGGGCCGCCGCCACGGCGGCGACGATGAGCTTGGTGTTGCTGGCCGGCATGAAGAGCCGCTCGGCATTCCGCCGGTACAGGACGTCACCATTCCCGTCGGTGAGGATCACGCCCCACAGATGCCGCTGGAACGGTGGGGTATCGAGCCGGGTATCCAGTCGGTCATCGACCGACTGGGCGGTGGTGGGAGCTGCGAGCAGGGCGGTCGCCAGCAGAAGCTGCGTCGTGCGGAGAAAGGGCCTGATCATTCGTCTATTCACCAGGAAGGGTCGATGCGTGGACTGGGCGAGCCCGAAAAATACACGGATCAGGCCAGTCGGTGAGCCATAGACCAATTTTTTGACACTGTGGCGTAACCTGCTGAAAATAGCCATGTTATAGCAATGGGCCAGAACACTATGTTGTTGCGTAATGGAACGAACATGCCGTCCCATCGCTATACAGTCATGGCGACGCCCGAATCCGTGGGACGGAGCGAAGATTGACACGTTGGTCAGTGCTCGGGTTGGCGTTTGCCGGGTTCCTGGCGCCGACGCGTGCGGCGGCGCAGTTCCAGGACCCACTCATCGTTCGTCAGCTCACGTTCGAAGGCAACACGGCGCTCGACGCCGAAACCATGCAGTCGTTCATCGCGACGACCAAGTCCAGTTTCTTCGCCACCTGGATCGGGGTCCGCTGGATGGGGTTGGGCGCCAAGCGGCGGTTCAGTCAGCGTGACTTCGAGGCAGATGTCGAGCGGTTGAAGTTGCTGTACAAGAAGTCAGGGTACATGCAGGTCGAGGTGGACACCCTCGTCCGCCGCACCGAAGAGAATATCTACATCACGTTCGTGATCGAAGAAGGCCCACCGGTGCTCGTCGAGGAGCTGGTGATCACGGGGCTGGACACCTTGCCGGATCGACAGGCGCTGGTCCGTGACCTTCCCCTGCAGCTCGGGGACCCGTTCAACCGGTTTCTGTTACAGGCCACCAAGGACTCCGTCGTTCGGCGGTTGCAGAACAGGGGTTATCCCCAGGCGGATGCGTTCCTGAGCTACCGGCAGAGTGGAGACAACCTGAACGCGTCCGTGGGTCTCGACGTGTACCCCGGGACCCGGAGCTATGTGGGCGACATTCGAGTCGAGGGTGCGGACCGTTTGTCCTCGGACATGGTGCGGTCGCTCCTGACGACGTCGAGTGGGGATCAGTTCTCGCGCGAGAACCTGTTTCGCAGCCAGCGGAACCTGTACCGTTCAGACCTGTTCCGGTATGTCGCGGTCGGGGTGGATACCCTGGCCTATGACTTCGACGGCGACAGCGTCCCCTTGGAGGTCCGGGTCATCGAGGGACGGTTCTACCGCGTCCGGGGCGGGATCGGGTATGGAACGGACGACTGTGTCCGGCTGGGGGCGGGGCTCACCGTGCGGAACTTCCTGGGCGGAGGGCGCATCTTCGACCTGTCTGGAAGGCTGTCGAAGCTCGGCGTGGCGGAGCCGTTCACGGGCCTCGCGGACAACATCTGCCAGCAACTCGCCTTCGATCCGGCCACCGGCGAAGGCGACCCGTTTTCCCAGGAACTCAACTACAACCTCACGGCCGCGGTGCGCCGTCCGGCTTTCCTCTCACCAAAGAACACGGCTGCCGTGTCGCTCTTCGCCGAGCGCCGCAGCGCACCCAACGTGTATTTGCGGCAGGACTATGGGCTCAGCCTGAGCCTCGCCCGGATCACCTCGAGTCTGGTGGGCCTCGACCTGATCTACCGGTGGGAGAACGGGTTCACCGAGGCCAGCGACGTCAACTTCTGCGCCTATTTTCGCGCCTGTACCCGGGAAGACATCGACGAACTCGGCAAACCTCAGGACCTGGCTACGCTCACCCTGCGCGGCACCATTCCGCGGGCCAACTCGCCGATCAATCCAACGCGTGGCTGGGTCGCGTCGGTTGAGGGGACCCTGAGCTCGCAGATCCTTGGCTCGTCGCCGCTGCAGGAATTCGTCCGCTTCATCGGCGACGTCGCCTGGTACCGGCCCATCCGCCGGGGCTACATCCTCAGCTGGCGACTGCGCGGCGGCGTGTTGTTTGCCCCCCGTATTACGCTCGACTCGGGGACCGACTCCTATGTGCCCCCCGATCAGCGTTTCTATGCGGGCGGCCCCAACGACGTGCGCGGCTTCTTTCGCAACGAGTTGGGGCCGGTGGTGTACGTCGTTGACTCGGCCTCGGTGGTGGATACCAGCGGGATGATCGACCAGGCGGCCCTGCAGAACGCCGAGGTCGAGGCCGTGGGCGGGAACATGATGGCGGTGGGCAATGTGGAGCTGCGCATCCCCACCGGGATCTCCAACCGCATTCGCCTGGCCTTCTTCGTCGACGCCGGCTCCGTCTGGGTGCGCGAGCCCGAGGCCAACGCGCCTTTCCGGATCCGTATCACGCCGGGCATGGGGCTGAGGTTCAACACGCCACTCGGACCGGCTCGGGCGGACATCGCCTACAATCCCTACGACTTCCCTCCGGGCCCGCTGCTGGGGACCACCCCCAGCGGGGACCTCACCCTGCTGTCGGACAACTTCCAGCGAGGCCGGCGCCGCGGCTACACGATCCATATCTCCGTGGGGCAACCCTTCTGATGCGGCGGGTCATCGCCCACGCGGTGTTCGTGACTCTCCTCAGTACGCTGGCGACCATCATCGGCGTGGTCAGTTCCATGACGGCGACCCGGCCGGGCCGGCACTTGCTGGCCAGGATCGCCTCCGAAGAACTGGCTGGAGTGATCCGCGGTCACTTGACGGTGCGGGAAATCTCCGGGAGCTTCCTCGGTGGTCTCGTCCTCGATGACGTGGTGATTCGGGATACCCTGGGTGGGCATCTGGCGACGATTCCGACGGTGGAAGTGACGTACCGGCTGCCCCTGCTGCTGGCGGGGCAGGTCGTCCTCAACAGTGTTCGCCTGGAATCGCCGGACGTCGAACTCCGGGTGCTCCCGTCCGGGCGTCTCAACCTCAAGGAGGTCTTCCGCCTGGGTGAGGGAAGCGGCACGGGACCTTCACCGTTGATTCAGTTCCGGAACGTCCGCATCAACGATGGCCGAGTCCGCGTCGAAACCCGGTGGACACCGAACGACACGGTCACGACGGCTGCCGGGGTGCGCGCCGCGCTGGCGCGTGAGCGGGCCAAGCTGGGCCGGGTGATCGAGGAGACTTCGGACGGGTTTCTGAAGGTCGTTACCATCGAGGCGCTCACGGCGCGCTTGCGCCAGGTCACCGCGAGCAGTCCGGACGGACAGCCGCTGACCATCGACATAGACAGTCTCCACGCCAACATCAGCGACCCGCAGGTGTCCTTCCGCCACGCCATCGGGCGTGTCCAGGTGCCTGGGGACAGCCTGATCTTTTCGCTTGACCATGCCGCCCTGCCGCGATCCGAAGTTCTCGGTGGTGGGGTCGTCGTCTTCCGGGAAGGGACGGAGTTTTTCGATTTCACCCTCGTGTCGTCCCGCGCCGCACTGTGGGATTTTCTCTGGGTGTCCACGGATTTTCCGGATATGGCGGGCGCGACCCTGTTTGCCGCCCGGACCGAGTCGACGGACCGGGCCGCCTTCGTGCTCCGCGATCTGTCCCTGACGGGGCCCGATGGCAGCCGCTTGGAAGGTGATATCACCGTCGTCCAGGACGACCGTCGTGGCCTTGGGTTCCGGGATGTCGACGTCACGACCGAGCGAGTCGATCTCGACGCCATCCGTCCGTTCCTCGATACCATCCCGTTTTACGGGACGGTCACCGGCCGGACGACCATGGACGGCCATTTTGATGCCCTGGCCATCGGTGCCGACTGGGTGTTCGTGGATACGACGAACGACAGTCTCCCGGTCAGCGTGGTGCTCGCGGACGGAGTCATTCACGTCGACGATACTCTCGGGTTGGTGTTCGACAGCGTGGACGTGGTCGATACCGATATCGATCTTCGCACCGTCCGACGCCTGGCGCCCGCGGTCATACTCGAGGGCCGGTTGGAAGCCGACGGTGTGCTGCGCGGTCCACTCCGCAACGCGGCGCTCACCGGCAACCTGCTGCACCGGGACGGGGACGGTCCTGAAAGCATCGCCCGAGGGTTCTTCCGCCTGGACACCCGGCGCGACACTCTGGCCATCGATGTCAACGCCACGCTCGACCCACTCGATTTCGAGGGCATCCGCCGCGGCTTTCCCGGCCTCGAGAGCCGGGGCCGCTTGCAGGGACATGTGGCGATGGTCGGTCCCGTGACCGCCGTGGTCATCGACGCGGAGGTCACGGGGGATCTCGGCGCGGTCTCGATCCAGGGCACCGCGTCCCTGCTGCCGGAAGCCCTGGGCGGCGCGCCCGTGACGGCGGTATTCACCGACCTCGACCTTGCCAGTTTGCTCGGAACGGTCCATTCCACTCGGCTCAACGGCACGGCGACCCTCGACGGACAATTCGATGCCGTGTCCGGTCCCGCAGGGGGGCTGTCGGCCCGTCTGACGGGGAGCACGGTGCGCGAGTTCCCATTCGACACCCTGATGCTCGACGTCGGGGTCACCGATGATGACGTGATCGTGCTGGATACTCTCCATGCCGAATGGCACAGCGGGGGCCTGGGTGGCAGCGGGACGCTGGGATGGCGCTCGCCAGCCACCGGGACCATGGCCTTCACGCTGGGGACAGACAGTCTCGGCGTGCTCGACACGATGGTCGTCAACGCCCTTGGACTGGAGCGCGATACCATTGCCTGGCGCGATCTGGACGGATTGCTCGAGGCACGGCTGGATCTGACGGGTGCCGTCGACGCCCTCGGAGCCATTGGCCGGGTGACCATGCTCGATGTGGCGCTCGGCCAGGCGCAGGTCGACATCGTCCGCGGCACCGTCGTGTGGTCCGGCGGGGACGAAGAGTCGCTTTCCATCACGGCCCGGATGGACACTGTGCGCATCGCCACCTATGACTTTCCCGCCGTCACCGTCGCGCTTCAGGGCCGGAGGGATTCGCTCGCGTGGGGTGGCACTGTCGGGATGGGACATGGGACGGAGGTGACGGTTCGGGGCCGGCGCATGGTCGAGCCAGGGCTCGAGGTGTGGCGCATCGACACCGTGGCGGCCTATCTCATCGACAAGAGCTGGGACATGCAGGTGCCGTCCGTGGTCACGCTCACGGACAGCGCGGTCACCTTCACCGGCGCCAATCTGGCCGCGCGGGATGGATCGGGTTTCGTCCGCATCACGCCGTTCGGGAGCGGTGACGAGTTCGAACTGGAGGCGCTCGGGGTGGGCATTCGCGATCTGTACGGGGTCCTGCAGCGAGACACGACCAATGTCGGCGGGTCCCTGGCGGCCAACCTCATCCTTGGCGGCACACGCGAAGCGCCGCAGATCACCGGTACGGTCCAGGTCGCGGACGCGACGCTGACCGATTTCCGTGCGCCGCTGGGGCGCGCCGTCATTCGCTATCGGGATCGCACCCTCGACGCCGCCATGCTGTTGTGGCGCACCGGGCAACCGGTGCTTCGGGTGGACGCGCAGCTGCCGGTGGATCTGGCCCTGGCCCGTGTTGCGGATCGTCGAATCGACCAACCGCTCTACGTTCGGATGGTGGCGGACAGTGTGGACCTCGGTGTGTTCGACGCCTTCACCGCCAGTGTCGACGACCTGCGCGGTCTCATGGTGGCCGACGTGCAGATCCAGGGCACCTGGGACGAGCCCAGCTTGTCGGGCTTCATCGACATCGCGGATGCTCGCGGGCAGATCGAAGGCCTCGGGGTCGAATTCCGCAACGTCGTGAGTCGCGCCCATCTGGTGGGTGACTCGATTCTCATTGATACCCTCGGCGTTCAGGGCGCCGATGGTGGCGGGATGGACGTCACGGGGTGGGTCAGGATGGAGGCCTTGGCGTCCCCGATTCTGAACCTCGATATCGTGGCCCAGGACCTTCTGGTCATCGACGCTCCGGAGTTCCTGACGTTGGCTGCGTCCGGGCGGCTCCACCTCGAGGGGCCATTGGCACAGCCCGTCCTGACCGGATCGGGGTCGGCCAATCGTGGGGTGCTCTACTTCGCCGATCTCGTCAACAAGCAGGTGCTCAATCTGGAAGACCCTGACAATACCGGGTTGGTGGACCTGTCCTACATTCGCGAGCGTCGTTTGGGTTCACGCTTCCAGAATCGGTTCATTGACTCCCTGCGGATCGTCGACCTGGATCTCGATGTGCAGGATGAGTTCTATCTCCGGTCGAATGAGGCGAACATCCTGTTGGAGGGTGACCTGCGGGTGAACAAGGCGTTCCGGGAGTACCGTCTGGCCGGAGAGCTGAGAACGATTCGCGGGCGCTACCAGCTCCGCATCGGAATCGTCACCCGGAGCTTCGAGGTGCAACGGGGCACCGTTCGCTATTTCGGGACGCCCGATCTCGATGCGCAACTGGATATCACGGCAGAGCATCGCATCAATCCAGTCGATCGCAGCGATCCGATCACGGTGGTGGCGACCATTACCGGCACCATGCGCAGTCCCCGTCTGCAACTCACCAACCGGGACGGACCCCCGATCTCCCAATCGGACCTGGTGTCGTACCTGATGTTCGGCAAGCCGGCGTTCGACCTGAGTGGCGGCCAGAACCAGACGAGCGAAGAGGGCGCACTGGCGTGGGGCCTGACCGCGCTCTCGTCAGCCCTGTCATCCGAGGTGGAGCGGACCCTCATCTCCGACATCGGTCTTCCGATCGACTACCTGCAAATCCGGCCGGGTTCGACCCCGATCGCAGGGAGTTCCGTGACCTCGACCCGCATCTCGGCTGGGTGGACGCTGACGCCCCGGTTGTTCATCACCCTCAGTGCCGGATTCTGCCCCAACGATCAGCTCCTCAACTACAAGGCGCTCGGGGCCAGTCTCGAATGGCGCTTCTCCCGGCAATGGCGCTCTTCGGTGAGTCTGGCGCCGTCGGAGGCGTGTGAGCTTTCGCCCTCGGCCATCCGACCGACGCGCTATCAGATCGGTGTCGACCTGTTGTGGGAGCGTGAGTTCTGATGGCCCGCGCCGTCCTCATCACCAACCCCGCGGCCGCCCGTACCCGGCCCGACACCGTCGACGTCGTGGTGGACACGTTGCGACGTGGCGGCTGGTCCCTCGATGTGCGCGCCACCGGCGGGCCCGGGGATGCCCGGCAGTTCGCCTCCGAGGCGGTGGCGGATGGGGTCGACTGCGTGGCGGTCCTTGGCGGCGACGGCACGACGATGCAGGCGGCCTCCGCCATGGTCGGGACCGACGTGGCGTTGGGGTTGATTCCCGGCGGCACCGGCAATCTGCTGGCGGGGAACCTCCGGGTGCCGGGAGCGGCGGCCCGGGCGGCCGCGACGATCCTTGGTGGACGGACGCGGTGCATCGACCTCGGGCGGATGGAATGCCAGGATGAGGTCCATTTCTTTGCCGTGGCGTGCGGTGCGGGGTTCGACGCCCGGGTCATGATCGAGACACCCTCTGATCTCAAGCATCGTTGGGGGATGGGCGCCTACGTCGCCACGATCTTCCGGTTGCTCGACCAGCTGAAGAGCGCCACCCACCAGATCACCGTGGATGGGAAGGAATACGAAGCCCACGCGGCCCTGGTCATCGTGGCCAACTGCGCGGAGGTGGTGCCGCCGTTCATCAAGTTCCGCCACGGCATCTCACCGGAAGACGGCGTGCTGGACATCATCGTCGTTCGGGCCGACTCATTGAGCCAGAGCGTCCTTGCCGTGTGGGACTTGCTGCGGTATGGCACCGATGACCCCACCAGCGCTGGCTACGTCGGCTATGCCCGCGGCACGTCGATCCAAGTGCGATCCACTCCTGAACAACCGGTCCAGCTGGATGGTGATGCGGGAGGGCGGACGCCCTTCTCCGTCCAGGTGGTGCCCCGCGCCATTCGCGTGTTCACCCCATGAGACCATGACGGGACCACCACGCCACACCGACCTCGCGGCACCTTTCGCCGAACCCGATCGCGCTCTCGCGGGGGCGCGTGTCGCTCTCGAGCTTGCAGCGGAACTCCCGACGCTCCCGACGCTTGACGAGGCGGTACGCAGGGGCCTGGAGGCCGCAGTGCACGGTCTGCGGTTCGACGGCGCCATGTTGGCCCACGGCACGGATGAGAGCGGGGACGCGCTGGTGGTCCTCGGTGCGGCAGGGTTGGGGAGCACGCTGTCCCGGGTGGGGAGTCTGCTGGGGGAGCACAGTATCGAGCGCGCCGTGCTTCGAGCCGGACAGGCGCGCAGCAGTGCCGACTTCGATCGGGAACCGGAGCTGACCGCCGACCCGGTGCGTGGTCGCCTCCCCCGAGCGGGCCTGGTGTTGCCGATGCACGTCGGGGTGCGCGTGGTGGGGACGCTGACCCTCACGGTCTCCCCGGACCGCTGGCAACCACCCGACGCAGACGCCCTGCTCATCGCCCGGGCGGTCGCCGACCAGCTCGGTGCAGCCGTCAGCGGCTTCCGGACCCGGGCGGAGCTGATCACGCGGCTCGAGCAACTCGAGTCCCTCGGACGCGTGACCCATGTTCTGACCGGAGTCGAGGACGCCGAGCGCACGATGCGGTTCGTGGCGGACGAGGGCCGGCGGGTGTTCGCCGCGGAACGGGTCGGCGTGTTTCTGTTCCACCGCGACGAGGGACGAACGGAGTGCGTGACCGCGATCGGTCTGTCGGATCGGTACATCAAGGAAGTGGAGCGGGCGGCCAACAAGCTCAAGACCACCAAACGGCTGCTGAATCGGGAGCCCGTGTTCGTACACCGTGCCCAGGGTCGACCCGGCAACCCGCTGGCCGCCGCCATCGCGGCGGAGGGCTATCGCTCCGTGGCGCTGCTCCCACTGGTGTTCGCCGGCGAGACGATCGGGTCGCTGGCCTTCTATCACGACCGGGGCAGGGACTACACCTCTGAAGAACGTCGATTGGCGGTCGCCTTCGCCGATCAGGCGGCCCTCGCCATTGGCAAGAGTCGCTTGCTGGATCAGGTCACACGGGTCAAACGCGAATGGCAGACGGCGTTTGATGCCTCAGGGAGCGGCTTGGCCGTCACCGACCGCCAGGGCATGATCGTCCGCGCCAACCGGTTCGTCGCCGAACTGGCGGACATCCCCGTGACGTCGCTCCCGGACTTCGACCTCAAGCAGGTGTTTCAGCACTGGCCTGAGGGTGGCGAGGACCCTCTGGCCGAGGCCAGCGAGACCGGGCGTCCCGCCGCCGCGATGCTCGACAGCCGCGACGGACGCCTGCTGGTGGTCACGGTCACCCCGCTTCCCGAGGGCCGCTGCATTGTCTCCATCGACGATCTCAGTGATCTCGTACGGCTGGAGAACCGCTTCCGCTTGGTGGTGGAGACGGCCCACGATGCCATCGTCATCGCGGATGCCGACGACCGGATCACGTTTGCCAACCCGGCCGCGGGAGAGCTGTTCGGCGGCACCGCCTCCACGCTGTCCGGAACGATCCTCCACTCACTGGTGCCGGACGAACTCCCGTCGACTCCGGCAGGGACAGCGCAGGCCCATCGCTACGAAGCAGTCTGCGTTCGCCCTGATGGGAGTACGCGGCGTGTGGCCGTGTCGAGCGCGCCGCTGCTCGAAGGATCGACGCCGAGCGGACGGGTGGCCCTCATACGCGACGTCACGCAGGAGCACCAGACGCTGGAGCAACTTCGGTTGTCGGAAGGACGTTTCCGGACCCTGTTCACGTCGGCGCCGGTGGCCATCTGTACCCTCGACGTGGAGGGCCGGTTCCTGTCGGTCAATCGCGCGGCCCTCCAGATGTTCCAGGTCGACGGCTTGACGCCGGCCGAGTCGCTGTTCCGGTTCGTCGATGCGCCGGAAGTGGAAGCCGTTCGACGCCATCTGGCCGCAAGCCTCGGTGGGGAGCGCCGGGAGTTTTTCTTCCGCTTTACGCGGTCCGACGGGGCGTTTCGCGAGGCCGCCGTCGTCTCGACGCCCATCAGTCAGGGATCCACGGAGTCCATCCTGGCGATCGCCCGCGATGTGACCGATGAGCAGCGGCTCCGCGAGCGTCTGATTCAAGCCGAGAAGATGGCCTCCCTGGGGCAGGTGGTCTCCGGCGTGGCCCACGAATTGAACAACCCCATCGCGGGGATTGCCGCCCTGGCGCAGACGCTGCTGCTGGAAGGCCCCCTCGACGAGGGGACGCAGCGCGTCCTCGAGAGCATCCGCCAGGAAAGTGACCGTGCCGCGCGGATCATCTCGGATCTTCTGACGTCGGCACGGCAACAGCCGCTCAAGCGATATGACGTCGATCTCAACCGCCTGGTTCAGGACACCATCGAACTCGAGGCAAAGGCGTGGGGCGAGTCGGCGTCGTGGACGGTCGATCTGGCCCCGGACCTGCCCCTGGTGAACGCGGATCCCGATCAGCTGCGTCAGGTGCTCAGCAATCTGGTGGCGAACGCTCGGCAGGCGATGTCAGATGCGGAACGCCGCGAGGGGCGCGTCCGCACCTACGTGCGGGAACAATCGGTCGGCTGTGAGGTCTCGGATTCCGGACCGGGCATCCGCCCCGAATCGCTGGGGCGCGTGTTCGAACCGTTTTATACCACCAAAGTGGTCGGGCAGGGGACGGGGTTGGGGTTGGCGATCTCGCACGGGATCATCGAAGCTCACGGCGGTACCATCAACGCCGCCAATCAGCCGGGTGGCGGTGCGCGGTTCTGGTTCGAGTTGCACCGACTGGCGGGGTAACACGCAAGGAAGAGTGGAGGAGACTCATGGCGGCTTCCGTGCTGCTCATTGACGACGATGTCGACGTATTGCGGTCCTTGGGGAAATATCTCGAACAGATCGGCTACGAGGTGACTCGTGAGCTGAACGGCGAAGCGGGCTTGGCATCCTATGCCCGTCTGCATCCGGACGTCGTCGTCCTCGACCTGCACCTCCCGGGTATGGACGGCATGGAGGTGCTGGACCGACTCCGCCAACAGGATGCGCTGGTGGTCCTGTTGACGGGCACCGGCGACGTCGAGGCCGCGGTGCAGGCCATCCAGGCCGGCGCGGAGAATTTCCTCACCAAGCCCGTTTCCCTCGAGCACCTGTCGGCGGCGATTGCCAGGGTGGCGGACAAGGCGCGTCTCCGTCGCGTCAACCGCACGCTGCTGGCCCAGCAGTCGAGCGCCGAGGGGCTCGAGGCCCTCGGGCAATCGACCGTCATGCGGGACCTGGCCCATCAGGTCGGGCTGCTGGCCCAGAGTGACCGGACCACGGTGCTCCTCCAGGGCGAGAGCGGCACCGGCAAGGCCTGGGTCGCCAGGCTGATCCACGATCTGGGGTCCCGGTCCAGCGCCGCATTCGTCTCGGCCTCCTGCAGCGCGGCGCCCGGTAGCCAGCTCGATTCGGAACTCTTTGGGCAGGAGAAGGGAACCGAGTCCGCCGGGGAGGGGCGGCAACAGGGGCTCTTCGAGATCGCCGACCGGGGCACCATCTACCTCGGGGACATCGCAGACATCCCTCCCGAGTTGCAGCCCAAGCTCCTCAAGGCACTTGAAACGAAGGCCTTCCGACGCCTGGGCGGAACACGTGAGGTCGAAGTGGACGTGCGCGTCATTGCCGGTTCCAGCAGGGACATCCGGGAGGATGTCGAGGCCGGGCGGATTCGGGAGGATCTGTACTATCGTCTCAGTGTCATGCCGCTGGCGTTGCCTCCCGTTCGGGAGCGCCCCGAGGAGGACCGGGCGGCGCTGCTGCACCGGCTCTTCGAGGCTCTGGGCGCGGAGTTGTCGGGCGGGCCGGAGCGGATCTCCGACGACGCGCTGGAGCGGATGCTGGAGTACGCCTGGCCCGGGAACATCCGCGAGATGCGGAACGTCCTCGAGCGGGCGACCATCCTGGCCCGGGGGGAAGCGGAGATCAGCGTGAAGCACCTGCCCGGCGAGTTCCGGGCCCGGGCTGGCCTGGGTGACCGCCGCCATACACCAGTTACATTGGACGAACTCGAGCGCCAGCACATCGAACGGACCCTCAGCCACCACGGTGGCAACCGGACGCGTTCGGCGGTCGAACTCGGCATTTCGAGAGCGACCCTGATCAACAAGATCAAGCGCTACTCGATCAAGCTGTAACGCGGAGGAGCATGATGGCCGATCTCAAGGAGAAAGACGCCATGGTGTGCCGGGCGTGCGGGCGGGAGGAACGCGCCTCGGAAGGGTACCCCTGCACGGAATGTGGCACCTTCATCTGTCTCATCTGCCACTTCCGCGGGACGGAATTATGCAGCGAATGCCATTCGGCGCTGGGCGGGCCGACGTCCACTTGACGAGTGCTGCCACGCCATCCGGGAATGCCATGCAAGAGAAGCTCGTGCTGTTCGACATCGACGGAACGCTGCTCCTTTCTGGTGGGGCCGGCAAGCGTGCGCTCACCAGCGTCATGACCGAGACCGTCGGCGACCCGGAGGTCTTTGGACGGGTCCGGTTCGACGGGAAGACCGATCCGCAGATCATCATCGAACTGCTCCTCGAGGCGGGGCAGGACTGCGATCGCGACGACCCCCGCATTGCAGCCCTGGCAGAGCGCTATCTCGAGACCCTGGAACGGGAGCTGTCCGACCCGTCGGGAACGCCGCCAGCGCTGATGCCGGGAGTCGAGGACCTGTTGGGGACCCTGGAGGCGGACGGACGTGTGACCATCGGGCTCCTGACGGGGAATCTGGTTCAGGGGGCGACACTCAAGCTGCGGTCGGTTGGGCTGGAACCGGACCGCTTCGTGGTCGGCGCCTTTGGCTCGGACTCACCGCATCGCCCCGATCTACCGGCCATTGCGGCGGAACGCGCCGGGCCGATCTTCGGCCGGGTTCCCTGGGGCGAGGAAGTGGTGATCATTGGCGACACCCCAGCCGACGTCACTTGTGGAGTCCCCATTGGGGCCCGTGCCATCGCCGTGGCAACCGGGAATTACGCTGTGGCCGACCTGGCAGAGGCCGGGGCCCATACCGTGGTGGCGGACCTCGTCGATGCCGGGACCGTCATGGACGCCATCTTTGCTTGAGGATGCGCCAGCCACGATGACTCCCCTGCCAGGTCCCTCTGCCTCCTCCACCCTCCCCGAGTTGGGAGGAGCCCTGGGCCGTGTGGCCGGAGCCAGGTCCAACCCACGGCACGCCGTGCTGGACGCCATCCGCATCGAGTTGGCGACGCAACTGTTCCAGGCCGCCGGGCAATCACGCGCCCTCTTGGCCGGGGGGGACCGCGACCCAGGGCTCGAAGCCCTCAGCCGGTCAGTGTGGCTCGATGCTTGGGAACACGCGGTCACTGAAGCCGGAGAGGCCGTGGCCGACCGTCTTCGAAGCGCATTCGAGGCGGCGGCGCTGGAGTCGAGAATGCCACCGCGGCTCCTGGCCTCCTTCGTACCGACCGAACCCGAACGCCGAGCCATCAAGGCCCATCTGGGGAAGGGGACCGGTCGCCTGGAACAGGCGTTGGACACACTGGACGAGGCTGCGGCTGGCGCTGGCAAGGACCCCGACCAGATCGTCGCGTGGACCGCTGCGGTCGATCTGTGCGCCCGGAGGGTCGAAGCTGCCTGGGCCGACCTCCTCGAGGCCGTGGATCACGAGGAGCAGCGCTGGCGTGTGGAGATCGAGACGGTACGCGCGTGGCGCCGCCCGCGTTGGCCGCTCTGGGTGCTGACCTCCGTCGTCGTCGTCGTGGCTGTGTACCTCGGCCTGGTCGCCGGTGGCATCCTCATGCCGCCGGCGTTCCTCAGTGGCTGGGCTGATTTCTGGTGGGAGCGCTTATGACGGTCGTCGGAGTCGGACTGGATCTGGTCGAAGTCGACCGGGCCGGCAAGTTGATCGAGGCCAAGGAGGAGGCGGTCTTCGACAAGCTCCTCACCAAGGCCGAACGGGACTACGTGGCCAAGCAGCCGCTGCCGGCCCAACACCTTGCGGTGCGCATCGCTGCCAAGGAAGCGGTGTACAAGGCGCTGCAGTCACTGCCGGACAGCCGTGCCGTCGGGTGGCAGGACATCGAGGTGGTACGAGGCCGGGAGGGCTTCCCGTCCATCCGGTTGCTGGGTCTGGCCGCAGAACTTGCCAATCGCGCCGGTGGCCTGACCATCCACTTGTCGCTCAGTCACAGCGACCTCTCCGCAGGAGCAGTCGTCCTCATCGAAACCCCGTAGCACCCAGCCTCTTCCAAATACGACAGGCGCAGTCTACTTTCGAAGCAATTGTCGCCAAACGAGATGAGAATGGTTCTCAAATACGCCCTGGGCCTGATCCTGGTCGGGGCCAGCGCCTCCCAGGCCATCGCTCAGGACCCCGGCGCCGCTCTGCAGCGCCTGGCCGCCACCGCCACCCTTGCCGCCCAGGAGTATGCCATCGGGGTCCAGGGTGGGATCATCGTCTCGCAGGAGGAGGTCGATGAGGCGACCCTGTTTCTGGCCGAAGCCATCAGATCGAGCGAGGGCCTGCCCGAGCCACACCGCGCCCGCGCCCAGGCCGGCCTGGACTCCATCGTCCGACTGGTCGAGTCGCTGGCGGACCCGGACGCGGTGGCTGACGCGGTCGCTGGTCTGACCGGTAGCCTGGCGCAGGACATGGGCGTCCCGCTCGACGTGGTACCGGATGCCGTGCCGGCGCTGGCCCACGGCGCCGACGTCTATCGTGCGCAATGTCTGTCGTGTCACGGCGAGTTGGGTGCGGGGGACGGGGCGGCCGCGCATCTCCAGAGCCCGCCCCCGGCCGATCTGACGGACCGGTTGTTGCTTGCGGACCAATCACCTCTCGATTTCTACCGGCGTATCACCATCGGTGTCGCCGGTACCTCCATGCTGGCGTTCGAGGACATTCTCTCGGAAGAGGACCGCTGGGCCGTGGCGGCCTATACCAGCACGCTCCGGTTGCCGGACCCGGCGGGGAATGTTCCACCGCACCTGTGGCTTTTTGGATCGACCGCCCGGATGAGTGATGAGGCGCTCTCGGCCGAGTTGGCGGCCTCGGGTCGTGACTCCTCCGCTGCCGCCGTGGCGGCGGTGAGGCGTCACCCCGGCCCGTCGGGAGATGAGGAGCAGGCTCTGGCCGCCCTGGGTCGTGTCCGCAGCCAGATTGACTCCGCCTATCGGCTGGCTATGGGCGGCGCATCGTCCCTGGCAGGGGAAGTTGCCCTCAACGCCTACATCTCTTTCGAAGCGGTAGAGCGTCGGCTCCGATCACGATCACCGGCCCTGGCGGCAAACCTGGAAGGGGCCTTCGCGACGTACCGGGGAAGCGTGGCGGGGCAGCGGGCTACGCCACAGGAGGTGCGAGAGCTGCGCACGGCACTGCTGGGGCAACTGGATGATGCGCGCGACGCGATCGCGACCAATTTGTCCCCCTGGCAGCTCTTCGTGCAGTCCTTCGTCATCCTGCTACGGGAGGGCGTCGAAGCCATCCTGATCATCGGCGCCCTGATCGCGTTTCTGGTCAAGACAGGGGCCAAAGAGAGACGCCGGGACGTGTACTACGGCGTGGGGGCGGCTGTCGCGGCCAGTCTCCTGACCGCGGTGCTCATCGAGGCCGTGTTCCACATGAGCGTGGCCCAACAGGAGCTTCTCGAAGGCGCCACCATGGTCCTGGCCGCCGGGGTGTTGTTCTACGTCTCCTACTGGCTGCTGTCCAAAATGGAGGTGGCTCGGTGGAACAGCTTCGTGCGTGGCAAGACGCAGCAGGCGCTGGTGGGAGGGTCGGTCCTGGCGCTGCCCACCGTGGCCTTCCTGGCCGTCTATCGCGAAGGCTTCGAGACGGTGCTGTTCTACAAGGCGTTGATGGTCGGAGGGGGCGTGGGCGCCGGTGCCCCGGTCGTGGCGGGGATGGTCGTGGCGGCGGTAGCGCTCGCGTTCATCTACCTGGCGATCACCCGTTTCGGTGTCCGTATCCCACTCAAGCCGTTCTTCGGAGTGACCGGGGTGTTCCTGTACTATCTGGCTTTCGTGTTTGCCGGGAAGGGAGTGCTCGAACTGCAGGGGGCCGGCCTCCTGGCAACGACATACCTCCCCTGGGCGCCGGTGGTTCCTGCGCTGGGGATGTACGGCTCGCTCGAGGGCTTGCTGCTCCAATCCGTGCTGGGCGGCCTGTTCGTGGTGGGCCTGCTCTGGAGTTTCGTAGTTGCGCCCCGGCGGGCGCGTCTGATTCCGGTGCCTTCCCGGGCGCCGGTGGAGCCAACGCCGCCCGACCCGATTCCGGATCTCGAAGGTGACCCTGACCTGGAGAAGTCACTGGTGCGGATGGATGCCGACCTGGCGGAGGTGCGCGCCGAGATCGCCCGCATCCGCGACCGGGTCTCCGATTCCAGTCCGCAGGCCTGACCTGTGGTCAGGCGCCCGACGCCTGTTGGAGATAGGGTCCCGGATCGGCTTCCTTGCGGCCGCGTAGTGCGGCGATGAGGTAGGCGCCGGTCAGGATCAGCGCCACACTGGTGAGTTGTGCCAGCGTGAAGGAGCCGAACATGCGGTCGTCCTTGGCGCGGAGGAACTCGACCAGGAACCGCTCCATGCCGGCGAATACCAAGTACAGTCCGAACAGCCAGCCCGTGCCGCCTTCACGACGCCGAAGTGACCACAAGAGCGCGAACGCCCCCAACATGAGCGCCACCTCGTACAGTTGGGTGGGATGCACCGCCAGTACGGTGGTCGGGTCGACGCCTTCCGGGATGGGTATCCCGAACAGGCGGTTCATGTTGTCAGCCGTGGATGGCGGGAGACCCTGGGGGAAGCGCACTGCCCAGGCAACGTCCGTCGGGCGCCCGTAGTCGTCGTTGACCAGGAAACAGCCGACCCGCCCGAGAGCGTAGGCTGCGGCCAGGGATGGCGCCACCAGTTGTGCCGTCCAGCGGGTCGGCACCTTGAGGCGGATGCCGTTCAGGATGACGGCGAGGGTCCCCCCGATGAAGCCGCCGTACCACACCAGACCGCCGCGTGAGAACAGGGCCTGCGGGTCGCCGGTCAGCCCCACATACCACAGCTTGGCGCCGACGATGCCGCCGATGACTGCCGCGACGACGATTTCTCCGGCGTAGTCTTCTCGCAGACCCCGGCGCCGCAACTCGAGTCCGATGAGCCAGCCTCCCATGAGGAAGCCGACCATCATCATGATGCCATAGCCGGTGATCTGGAGCGGGCCGACGTTGAAGATGATGGGATAGACCGTCATGCCGTCTTCGAATCCTGTAGGAGGTGAACCAGTCCGGGAATCGGGAGCCGGTCCGACGGCTCCAGGTCCCACTCGCTGCGCTCGCCGCGCGCCAGACGCCAGGCGCCGGCGGCGGCGATCATGGCGGCGTTGTCGGTGTTGAGTCTCGGACTCGCCACGGTGACACGAGCCGAGTCACCGAGCCGGTCGGTCATTCGGGACACAAGTGCCGAGTTGCAGGCGACGCCGCCACCGAGGGTGACGTGCCGGTAACCTAACAGCCTGGCAGCATCGGCCGTCTTTTCGACCAGGGTCTCGATGGCGGCATCCTGGAACCCGCGAGCCAGGTGGGCCCGGTCCCGCTCGAGATCGTCGCTCTTGTGGATGGCCCTGAGCACGGCGGTCTTGAGGCCACTGAACGAAAAGGCGAAGCGGTGTGGGCCGTCCCGGCCGAGATCCTTGAGCATCGGACGGGGGAAGTCATACCGTGCCGGGTCGCCCTCTGCGGCGATCCGCTCGATCTCCGGACCGCCTGGGTACCCCAGGCCGAGCAGCTTGGCGACTTTGTCGAATGCCTCGCCGGCCGCGTCGTCCAGGGTCTGACCCAACAGGCGGTAGCTGCCCCAGGCCTGCACGTCGAGCAACATGGTATGGCCGCCGCTCACGAGCAGGCTGACGAATGGCGGTTCCAGGTCCGGATGCTCGAGCGTCGGGGCGAACAGATGCCCTTCCATGTGATTGACGCCCAGAAACGGCACCCCGAGGGTGTAGCCGAGCGTCTTGCCGTACATGACACCTACCAACAGGGCCCCAACCAATCCTGGCCCGGCCGTGACGGCGATGCCGTCGATGTCCTCCGCGCGCACCCCGGCGTCGGCCATGGCCTGATCGACGACCGCGGTAATGGCCTTGAGATGCTCCCGACTCGCCAGCTCGGGGACCACGCCCCCGAAGAGCCGGTGAATGTCCTGTGACAGGATGACGAGACCGGCCAGCGGGTCGGGGTCACCGGGACGCAGCACCGCGGCCGAGGTTTCGTCGCAACTGGTCTCGATGCCGAGAACGCAGCGCGGAGTGGTGGGGGGCACGGGGGCGGGGAGGGAGTCGTGTCAGGGGGAAGGCTGGTCGAGCAGCCGCTCGATCAGCCCGGTGTTCACCGGCGCGGCCCAGTCATGCCATCCGATGACACGCTTCACCACCACGCCGTTGCGGTCCAGCAGAAAGCTCTCGGGGACGCCCGTGGTCTGGTAGGCCAGTTGAATACGCATGCTCTGGTCGTGCAGCAGGTCGAACGTGAGGCCCAGCTCCTCACCGAAGGCGATGACTTTGTCGCGGTCTCCGTCGTCGATGCTGACGGCGGCGATACGAAAGCCACGATCCTTGAGTTGCTCGTACGCTTGCTGCATCGAGGGCATTTCCAGGCGGCACGGGGCGCACCAGGTGGCCCAGATGTTCACCAGGGTGACCGACCCGGCGTACTCGTCGCGCAGGGAAACCGAGTCGCCGCTTGCCAGGTCGACCATGCGGTAATCGGGTGCCTTGCTTCCCACCGAGACGGCGGGGTCAGGGGAGAAGCGGATCATCATGGCGGTCACGGTCCCCATGACCAGGATGACCATTCCGACGGAAAACCACTGCTTGGACATTCGGTGCCCTTCTCGATCAGACTTGGACGGAGCAGGCGCCCCGCAACGCGTGAACGGCGGCCCCGGGATCTTCCCGGCCGAAGACGGCGGTCCCGGCCACGAACGTGTCGGCGCCGGCGTCCCAGGCGCCGCGGATCGTCTCAACCGTGATGCCGCCGTCGACTTCTATTCTGGCCGAACTGTTTCCCCGGTCCAGGAGTTCCCGGACCCGCGCGATCTTCCGTGTCGACGCCGGCAGATACTGCTGGCCTCCGTACCCCGGGTTGACCGACATCACCAGGATCAGGTCGAGGTCATCCAGGACTTCCTCGGCCCACACCACGGGAGTTGCCGGGTTGAGAGCCAGCCCCGCCTTCATGCCGGCGGCTCGGATGGACGCCAGATGGCGCTGTACGTGTATCGTCGCTTCGGGGTGGAAAGTAAACACGTCTGCCCCGGCCTCGGCGTACTCCTGAATATACCGCTCGGGGCGGTCCACCATGAGGTGGACGTCCAGCGGTCGGTCGGTCATGGCCCGGAGCGCGCGGACCATGTTGGCGCCGAAGGTAATGGGCGGGACGAACCGGCCATCCATGACGTCAACATGAATCCAGTCGGCTCCGCCACCGACGGCAGCGTCGACCTGCTCACGCAGCCGTCCCAGGTCGGCGCTCAAGACGCTCGGTGCGATACAGGGCTTCATGGCGATGTCCGAGAGAAGATGAGATCCACGCGCCCCTCCATCGGCGCTCGGGTACCCGGGGCCGGCCGCTGCTCGACCACGCGGCCAGGCTCCACGGAGGTGGTGGGACGTTCCATGACCCGTCCCACATGCAAGCCCGCTTCATCGAGGCGGTTCCACGCCTCCCGGTGCGTCATGCCCACGACGTCGGGAACCGGAATCACGGCCGGACCCTGACTGACCACCAACGTTACGCTGGATCCTGGGACCCGGGCCACTCCGGCAGCGGGTCTGGTGACCACGATGGTCCCCAGGTCGGACATGGCGGCGATGCTGTCGGTGCGGCCCACTTCGAATCCCGCCGCGATCACCAGTTCCACCGCCAGGGACGCGTCCAGGCCCACCACATCGGGCACCGGGACCGCCGACGGGCCACCGCTCAAGGTCAGGCTGACCACCGCGCCCGAAGGAACCTCCATCGCCGGCGGCGGGTCCTGCCAGGTGACCGTGCCGGCCGGCGCCGTCAGGTGCGGCTCCGTGGCCACGACCCGGCCGCGCAGTCCGGCGGCCTCCAACCGCTCCTCCGCCTCCGGCTGGGCCAAGTCGAGCACCCGCGGCACACTCGGATCGGAAGCCAGCATCGGTTCCGGGAACAACCACACGGCGGTGACAAGATACCCCAGCAGGGCTGCGCCTGCGAGCCATGGCCAAGCGCTCCGAAAGGTCCCCTCGGGAATCCTGAGCCGGGGCATCCGAATGGGTTTCCGGCGCCGGAGCGGCGGGAGGTGGCGACGGACCTTCACGTCTCTTCCCGTCTCAGCCGCACCGCATAGGCCCCGTCCATCCCGTGCCGCTGGGGGAGGATCATCAAGTCGCCGGCAACCGTGCCCATCCCGTCGGGCAGGTCCAACGCCGGGTCGCGCCGGAAGTCGGGACGGGTGGCCAGGAACCGTTCCACTTGTCGTTCATTTTCCTCTGTTTCGAGCGAACATGTGGCGTAAACTAACAGACCGCCGGGTCGGACCGCCTTGGCGGCACCGGCCAAGATCCTGGCCTGAGTCTGCACCATATGCCCTACGTCTTCAGGCTGGATCCGGTGACGGGCGTCGGGATGGCGGGCAAGCGTGCCGGTGGCCGTGCACGGGGCATCGACCAGCACGGCGTCGACCTGCCGGACCGGTGGCATGGCGCCATCCGCCACGACGATGGCATAATGGCCCGCACCCGCCCGGGCCAGATTGGATCGCAGTCGATCGAGTCGACCGCGGCGCCACTCGGCGGCAATCACGAAACGCGCAGATCGTGTCAAGACGATGGCCTTCCCACCTGGCGCGGCGCACACGTCCAGCACGGTGCGGCCCTCGGGAATTGCGGCGAAGCGGAGCACCCAGGCCTGGGCCGGGTCCTGGACGATGAAGGCACCCTCGGGATACCCGGGAAACGAAGCCGGCCGGCCACCCGCCACGACCAGGCCGGCACCCCCGGGGAGTTCCGAGACGGCGATGCCGCCCGTTTCGAGGCGTGACCGAATGTGGCCCAAGGACTCCCGGCCAGCCTGCAGCACCAGCGGTGGGCGTTGGTTGTTCCAGGACAAGAGCGCCCTCGTGGCCGGCGCACCGAACCGATCCAACCAGCGCGCGACCAACCATTCGGGGTGAGAAAACTCCGCGGCCAGGCCGGTGGCGCCGGGTGCCACCGCTGGGGTCGGGGCCGTCCTTGCGACCCGCCTCAGGACCGCATTGACGAATCCCGCCTGGCCCTTGCCGCCCGACGCGCGTGCCAACTCGACGCTGGTGGATACCGCCGCATGCGGAGGAACCCGATCGAGATGACGCATCTGGTAGGCGCCGATCCGAAGGATGTCCTTGATCTCTGGAGGGACGGAGTCCCATCCCTGCCGGGCAAAGGGCCCCAGGGTGGCGTCGATGTCCCCTTGATGCCTCAGGACCCCGGCGGCGACCTCGTGAGCGAATCGTCGGTCTCTGTCGCTGAGATGCTCTGGAAGGTGATCCAGCGCCCGATCGAACGGCGCGCCCTGCCGAACGGCCTCGAGGATGGCGAGCGCCGCCCTTCGCGGGGCCGTACCGTCGGACGCTCCCACCCGGCCCGCGCTCTAGCTGCTCTGTTCGTCGAGCATCCCGGACCCGGGGCTCGAGGGGACGGCGATCTCCCGTCGCGGCATTCTGCCAGCCAGATAGGCCAGCCGGCCGGCGGCCACCGCGTGACGCATGGCATGGCCCATTGCCGGCGGGTGATCGGCTTCTGCCAATGCGGTGTTCATGAGGATGCCGTCGACGCCCTGTTCCATCGTCAGGCAAGCGTCGGACGCGGTGCCGACCCCGGCATCGACGATGACCGGCACGGCCAGGCGCTGCTTGATGGTCCGAATGCCGTATGGGCTCAGAAGCCCCAGGCCACTCCCGATCGGCGACGCCAGAGGCATCACGGCCGCGGCGCCGGCGTCCTCGAGCTTGAGCGCCGTGATGAGGTCGTCGTTGGTATACGCCAATACGACGAAGCCCTCTGCCGCCAGGGTCTTGGTGGCCTCCAGCAGGCCCTCCACGTCAGGCAGCAGCGTGTCCTTGTCCCCGATGACTTCCAGTTTGACGAAGTCGTTGAACCCGGCCTCACGGGCCAACCGGGCATAACGCACCGCCTCGGCGGCCGAGTAGCATCCGGCCGTATTGGCCAAGAGGAACCACCGGTCGGGGTCGAGCACGTGCAGGAGACTCTCTTCGTTGGACCGGTCCAGGTCGACACGGCGTACGGCGACGGTCACGACCTCCGCGCCGCTGCTTTCCAGCGTTGCGAGCATCTCCGCCGATGTCCGGTACTTGCCGGTACCGACCAGGAGCCTGGAGGTGAACTGTTGGCCGCCGATGGTCAGCGGTTGATCCAACTCGACGCGAGGTGGTTGCGCGGTAGACGTCATGGTTGAGCTCCTTCCCCCGGAGTCGGCTAGCCACCGCCGACGAAATGGACGATTTCGATCCGGTCGCCCTCTGCCAGGTGCGCGTCATCCAGTTGCGGTCGCCGGATGATGCGTTGGTTGATCTCGACGACGACCCCCCTGGGGTCGAGTTCGAGGTGTTCGAGCAGGCGTCGAGCCGTGGCGGGGGCCGGCACCTGGCGGGACGCTCCGTTGACGATCACCGTGAGTTCATTCATCGTCGTTCATCCAGGGCTGGAGCAGCGCCAGGGTGGCCTTGCCGGCGTCGGCTACCCCCCACAGAGCCGACACCGCCGCCACCCCGTAGGCCCCTGCCGCACGGACCTCGTGGGCTCGCTCGGGCGTCATCCCTCCGATGGCGATGATCGGGAGGCCGAGGCCGGCCATGTTCTCGATGGCCGACAGCCCGAGAGCCGGCCGATCGGGGTGGGACGATGATGGAAAGATAGTACCGACGAGCAGGAAGTCGGCGCCCTCTTCGACGGCGTGTTCGCCTTCCCGGTGACTGTGCACCGAGGCCCCGATCCACCCGCGGACGAACACCCTCCGCGCGTCGCGAAGCCCGAGGTCGCCGGCCCCCAGTTGCACGCCATGGGCTCCGATCGCCTGGGCGATGTCCGGTCGCGCATTGACGAAGACCGAGGCCTCCGGTGGCCGTGCGTGCGCCATCATGCGGTTGGCCGTCTCGGTGAGGGCGCGATCGGTGCCGGTTCGATCTCTGGCGTGCACCGCCACGGCCGGTCCCGCAGCGGCGATGGCGGCCAGGCGAATCCGGAACTTGGGATCTTCCAGGGCGGCCCGGTCGGTTACGGCGTGGACACGGGGGAGTGGTCTCACTCCAGGATCTGCCCTACCAGGTCGTCATGGCCGCGTACCCAGTCCGCGGTTTGCAGCCGGCGCTTGCCGGCGGGCTGCACTTCCCGGATGGATACTGCGCCGCTGCCGCAGGCAATGAGGAGGCGGTCGTCAGCGGCCAGGATGGTCCCCGGTTCCGCCGTGGCCTGAAGGGCCTCGCCCCGGAAGAGTTTGATGGGGCCTTCGCCCAGTTGTCCCCAGGCGCCCGGGGCCGGATCGTAGGCCAGCGTCTGGCGGGCAATTCGGTCGGACGATTCTCGCCAGTCGATGCGGGCTGCCGGACGGGTCACCTTCGGGGCGTATGTGACCGCGCGTTCGTCTTGGCGGACGAACTCCGCCGATCCTCCTTCGAGCGTTTCGAGGGCCGTGGTCAGCCCCATGGCGCCGAGTTCGGCGAGTCGCGGGGACAGTTCACCCGCGGTCTCCCCGGGTCGGATCGTTGCCTGCAACTGATGCAGCACAGGACCGGTGTCCATGCCGGCTTCCATCTGCATGATGCTGATTCCGGTAACCGGGTCACCATCCAGGATGGCTTGCTGGATGGGAGCGGCGCCGCGCCAGCGTGGCAACAACGAGGCGTGCACGTTGAGCATGCCGAGTGTCGGAAGCCCCAGCACTTCCGGCTGGAGAATGTGGCCGTAGGCGACGACCACCCCGATCCCGGCTTTCATGCGCTTGAGGGACGCGAAAAACAGGTCGCCCGTGGGCCGGTCCGGCTGAAGAACCGGCAATTCCAGCTCGAGGGCCAGCGCTTTGACGGGGGGAGCGATCAGTGCCGACCGGGAGCGACCTCGAGGCCGGTCGGGCTGGGTGACGACCCCGACGATCTCATGGCCTTCCTCGACCAGTCGTCGGAGCGTGGGTACGGCGAAATCCGGGGTACCGAAGAAGACGACACGCATCAGGACCTCGCGGTCGATCCCGCCGTCACCTCCAGAAGGTGGTTGGGTGTGTCCTTGCCGCTTTTCTTCCATCGCTTGGTCAGCAAGCGCCGCTTGAGGGGGCTCAACCGGTCGAGAAACAACACACCATCGAGGTGATCCATCTCATGCTGGATCGCTCGTGCCTTGATGCCGTCTGCCTCGAGCCGGTACGAGGTCCCCGTTTCATCGAGGGCCTCGATCATGATCCTGGCGGGTCGCGTCACGTCCGCATAGATGTCGGGGATGGACAGGCAGCCCTCCTCGGCGGAATCCTTGCCTTCGGCAGACACGATCTTCGGGTTGATGAGGACGAATCGGTCGTCGTCGATCCCGACCACGGCGACGCGTCGTGCGATGCCGACTTGATTGGCGGCTAGTCCGATCCCTTCCGCAGCGTCCATGGTCTCGAACAAGTCGGCCACGAAGGACCGCACCTCGTCGTCCACGGTGTCCACGTCGGCGCTCTGCTCGCGCAAGACGGGTGAGCCGAGCAGATGGATCGGCAGCAACGCCATCTTACCGGCTTCCTCCTGGCGCCACCGCGTCGCCCACCTGGACGATCTTCTGCCGGTGGATGAGCAGTTCCGAGGCCCCGCTCGTGACCGTAACGGTGGTGCCGTCGATCTTGGATACGGTACCCATGAGGCCGCCGGACGTCACGATGTCGTCGCCCTTCTTGAGATTCTCGAGAAGAGCCTCGTGCTTCTTGCGTGCCTGGGACTGGGGCCGGATGATCAGGAAATAGAACACCACGCCGATGAGGCCGAGTTGCACGATCAGCATGGACGCACCCATTCCTTGTCCACCCTGGAGCGCCAGTAGATGCAGCGTTGTCATTGTCACGTCGTTCCCTCGTGGTAGCGATGGAGCCAGTCGCGGCGCCAGTGATCGAATGATCCGTCGAGGATGCGACGCCGGGCGTCGTCCGCCAATCGAATCAGAAACCGTATGTTGTGGATGGACACCAAGCGTAGACCGAGCATCTCTCCCGCCACGAACAGGTGGCGCAGGTACCCCAGGCTGAATCGCTGACAGGTCTCGCAGTCACAGTCGTCGTCCAGTGGCTCCGAGGCGTGCCGATGCACGGCGGCACGCACGTTCACCCGACCGACGGACGTCCAGGCACTCCCGTGACGACCGTTGCGCGTGGCGGCGACGCAATCGAACAGATCGACGCCGAGGGCGATCCCGTCCAGCACATCCTCAGGAAACCCGACCCCCATAAGATAACGCGGTCGCCCCGCTGGCAGCATCGGGTGGAGGCCGGCCAACACCCGATGCATGACGTCCTTGGGCTCACCAACGGAGAGCCCTCCGATGGCCACTCCGGTCCAGGGGCCCCGGCGCAAAGTCTCCTCGGCTGAACGGCGCCGCAAGTCGTCGTGGGTGCCCCCCTGGACGATGGGCCACAGGGTCTGGCGGTCCGGCTCGGTGGCCGCCAACTCCCGGTGGCTGGCGGCGCAGCGATCCAGCCACCGGAGGGTCCGCTCCAGGCCGTCCTTTGCCAGGGCGTGGTCCGCCTGGCCAGGGACGACGTGATCGAACGCCATGGCCACATCGGCACCCAGGGTCCACTGGATCTGCGTCGCGCTTTCGGGTGTGATGGTTCGGCGTGAGCCGTCGATATGACTCTGGAACTCCACCCCGTCCTCCGATATCCGGCGCAGCCCCTCCAGAGAGAAGACCTGGAAACCACCCGAGTCCGTGAGCATCGGCTTGGACCAGGTGGTGAACTGGTGGAGGCCACCGAGGCCGGCGATGACGTCCTCGCCGGGACGCAGGTGCAGGTGGTAGGTGTTGCCCAGGATGATCTGGGCCCCGGCGCGGTCGACTTCCGCCGGGTGAAGACCGCGGACCGCGCCATGGGTTCCCACCGGCATGAACGCCGGAGTGCGCACCGTGCCATGCGGCAGCGTCAGCGATCCCGCCCGGGCCGCCCCCATCGTGGCTTCCAGCTCGAACTCAAACACGGCGCTGTCTCGGCCAGGTGCCGGTCATACGATCGCCATGGCGTCACCATAACTGTAGAAACGATACGCCTCACTCACAGCGTGACGATAGGCGGACAGAGTACGCTCCGTTCCGGCAAAGGCGCAGACCAGCATCAGCAGCGTCGTGCGCGGCAGGTGAAAGTTGGTGACCAGCGCGTTCACCACGGTGAACCGATAGCCCGGCGTGATCATCAGCCGTGTGGTGCCGGCGCCCGCCGTCACGCACCCGTTGCCCGTTCCCGCACTCTCGAGGGTGCGGACCACCGTGGTGCCGACGGCCCAGACTCGGCCGCCGCAGGCGCGGGTTGCCTCAATGGCCGCCCCGGTGGCTTCGGGCACCAGGTAGCGCTCAGGGTGCATCTGATGCCGACTGATGTCTTCCTGCTCGACGGGCCGGAAGGTGCCGGGTCCCACTTCCAGGTCGACGGTGGCGATGCGCACGCCGGTGCGGCGAAGGTCCTCGAGCAAGTCCTCGGTGAAGTGCAGGCCGGCCGTCGGCGCTGCGACGCTGCCCTCCCGCTCGGCATACACCGTTTGGTAGCGGGTTTCGTCTTCCGCTTCGGGAGGGCGGTGAATGTACGGTGGCAGGGGAAGCGCGCCATGCACGCGCATCGCATCCTCGGCGCTCCCACCATGGAAACGGACGACCCGTTCGCCACCATCCAGCACCGCCAGGGTCTCCACGGCCAACCCGTCTCCGAGCTCGATACGCTTCCCGGGACGCATGGCACTACCCGGCTTGCCGATGGCGATCCAGGTGTCGTCGGTTCCTGGGTGAATCAGCAACACCTCGGCCGGGGCGCCGGATGGCCGTCGACCGATGAGCCTGGCGTGTCGCACCCGCGTGGTGTTGATCACCAGAAGGTCGTCCGCGTTGATCAGCTTCACAAGATCGGAGAAGTGGCGGTCACGGACGGCCCCCGGGCCCCGGCCCATGCGCTGCAGGACCAGGAGACGGCTGTCGCCCCGCCTCGGGGTAGGCGTCTGGGCAATCAGGGACTCCGGGAGCGGATAGTCGAAGTCCGCTGTATGAACCGGATCCCTAGCCGTCGAAGATGGTGGTCTGGGAGTTGGGCTGCTGGTAGCCAAAACGTTGATAGGCAAGGCTGGTGGCGCAGCGACCCCGAGGGGTCCGCTCCAGGAGTCCCTGCTGGATGAGGTACGGTTCGTAGACTTCCTCGATGGTGCCGCTGTCTTCGCCGACCGACACGGCTACGGTCCCCACGCCCACCGGGCCGCCGCCGAACTTCTCGATGATGGCTCTGACGATTCTGGCATCCATGTCATCGAGCCCGAATTCATCGACGTTGAGCCGTTCGAGGGCCTGGCGAGCCGTGTCCGCCGTGACGCGACCGTCGGCTTTCACTTCAGCGAAGTCCCGGACCCGGCGGAGGAGGCGATTGGCCACGCGAGGGGTGCCCCGGCTGCGCCGCGCGATCTCTGCCGCTCCGGCGTCGTCGATGGGCACGGTCAGGACCGCCGCGGACCGAAGCACGATCTCGACCAAGTCCTCATCGGGGTAAAAATGCAGCCGTTCGACCATCCCGAAACGGGCGCGCATCGGCGGCGTGAGCAGCCCGAACCGGGTCGTGGCTCCGACCAGGGTGAACCGTTCGAGCGCCATGGGAATCGTCTGGGCATTGGGCCCATCCGCGATGCGAACGTCGACCCGGAAATCCTCCATGGCCGGATAGAGAAACTCCTCCAGGGCAGGTCGCAACCGGTGGATCTCGTCGATGAAGAGGATGTCGCCAGGGGCCAGGCCGGTCAACATGCCCACCAGATCGCCAGGCCGTTCCAGGACCGGCCCGGACGTGGTACGCAACTGGACGCCCATCTCCCTCGCCATCAAGGACGCCAGGGTGGTCTTTCCCAGGCCGGGCGGACCGAAGAACAGCGTGTGGTCGACCTGGTCGCCGCGTCCTCGCGCAGCGTCCATGGCGATCTGCAGAGACGCCTTGACCTGCGATTGCCCCACGAATTCCTCGAGTCGCGACGGCCGGAGGGTGGTTTCCGCGTTCGACTCCTCCGGGAGGGCGTCCGGCGTGGTGACGTGGAGACGGGCCATCAGGCGCTGAGCGTCGCTTCCCAGGTCGGCGGTGTGCCGGCGCGGACCTGATGCCTGGCCCGGCAGTGGACGCACCGGTCCCGGGTCTCGGTGCTGTCCCCGGCCAGGAGCTTGCGGTTGACGGTACCGCATCTGGTGCAGGCCCATTCTGCGGTGGTGGCTTGGACGGTCATGCGGGACTCCCTTGGCGCGATGTCGTAAGGTGCTGCAAGGCGTGGCGAACGACGGTCTCCGTTTCAAGTTGCTTGCCGCTGCCCGTGACGGCACGAATCGCGTCTTCGGCAGCGGCCCTGGGGTACCCCAGCGTGGTCAGCGCCAGCAGCGCTTCCTCGGCAGCAGCCGGGCGCGGCAGGGAGGTGGCAACCGAGAGGTCCTTGAAGCGGTCCTGCAGTTCCACGACCAGGCGTTCCGCCTTGCGCTTTCCGATGCCGCTCACCGTACTCAGCGCTGCGATGTCCCGGTCCTGAATGCTCACCACCGCCCGGTCGGGACCGAGCGTGGACAATAATGCCAGCGCCAGCCGCGGCCCGAAACCGCTCGCTCCCAGGAGCCGCTGGAACACGGTCCGTTCGATGGGCTGGTCGAAGCCGTATAAGGCCCACCCGTCCTCCTTCACCACCAACTCGGTGTAGAGCGTGAGGGTGGACCCGAGCGACGGCAACCGTTCCCCAACGCCAAGCGGGACCGTCACGGCGTACCCGACACCGCCGTTGGTCTGGACCACGATGGTGTCCCCGGCCCGCTCGGCCAGGGTGCCGGTCAGAGTCGCGATCATCTGGAGCCCGCCAACGACCGTGGGGACCGCCCCTGCAGGAGATGCGTCAGCGCGACGGCGACGCCATCAGCGGCATCGGCCGGTGTGGGAGGGGCACTGAGGCGCAGCAACTGCGCCACCATGAACCCGACCTGTGGTTTGACTGCGGCACCGCGACCGACGACGGCCTTCTTGACGGAGGCCGGCGAGTACTCGGCCAGCGGAAGTCCGGCCTCTTCGATACTTAACAGGATGACGCCACGCGCGTGGCCCAGGACCGCGCTACTGCGAGCATTCTTTCCATAAAAGATGTTCTCCACCGCCACGATGTCAGGCCGATGACGGGCGATCAATTCCACCAGGCCTTCGTGAATCGTCTTCAAACGCTGGGGCAGGGCCTGCGCCGCTTCGAGTTCGATGACGCCGCACTCGATTAGGCGAGCGAAATGGTCCCGCGCCGGCGCCACCACCCCGTAGCCGACGGTGGTTGATCCGGGGTCGATGCCGAGCACCTTCACGCCGGGTGTCTCAGGTCGAGACCTCCGCAATGGTCGATGAGTCCATGTCGAAATTGCAGAAGACCTTCGACACGTCCTCCAGGGCTTCGACGGCATCCAGGAGGCGTAGCAACTCCTCCGCCTCCTTGCCTTCGACCTGCACCGTGTTCTGCGGCACCATGGCCAGCTCGGCCTCCGTGACCGCGAAGCCGCCGCCCTTCAGTGCATCCAGCACACGGTGGAAGTCTGCGGGCGACGTGCTGACGATGAAGGTGTCCGCTTCGGCGGAAAAATCCTCCGCTCCCGCCTCCAAGGCCGCCTCCAGGGTCGCGTCCTCGGTGCGTCCTGTCGCGTCGAGGTAGATCTGGCCCTGGCGCTTGAACATCCATGCCACGGCGTTCTGGGCGGCCAGTGATCCTCCGTTGCGGCTGAAGGCGTGACGGATTTCAGCCACGGCACGGTTGGTGTTGTCGGTGACGGCCTCGATGTAGATGGCCGCCCCGCCGGGTCCATACCCTTCGTAGCTGATTTCCTCGTACTTGGCGCCCTCGAGTTCACCGGTCCCCTTCTTGACGGCACGCTCGATGTTGTCGTTGGGCATATTGACGGCCTTGGCCGCTTCGATGCCAGTCCTGAGCCGGGGGTTGGCGCCAGGATCTCCGCCGCCCTCTCTGGCCGCAACGGTGATCTCCCGAATCACCTTGGTCCAGGCCTGGGCCCGCCTGGCGTCGGTGACCGCCTTCTTGTGCTTGATTTGCTTCCATTTGTTGTGGCCTGCCATGCCCGAACTCCTTACGGGGCAATCGATTAGCCGACCCTAGTCCGGGCCGGTCGCGCCCGGCGTCATTGTCGCTGAAGAATAGCCGCGGCATTGGAGCCCGGCAACGCGATCGCTTGACCGTCTCCGCGACCCCCCTTAACATCACCGGCTATGCGAATCTGTTCCGCGGTAGCAGCATTCCTGGTCATCGCGCTTTCGGCCTGCGGGTCGGGCGAACAAGTGGATCGTCCCGAGTTGGCGGATGTCATGCCGATCGTGCCGCTGCCTCCGGATTCCCGGGCGATCGATGCGGCCGGCTCCGAGGACGCCATGTTGTTCACATTCCTGAGCAGGCATGACCCCGACGAGATGGCCGCCTACTATCGGCGCCTCTTCACCGAACCCCCCTGGACGCTCATTTCCGACAGCGAGTCCCCAGACGGGGCCACGATTCTCTACGTGGAGAACGGCTCTACGCCATTGTGGGTCCGGGTCTCCCGTACGACCGGCGCGCCAGGTAGCACCATCCAGCTGAGTGGGGCCCTGGTGGAACGAGATTCCGCGCTGGTCGATTCGTTGCGAAGCGAAGGAACGGCGGCCGTCCAGGAGTAGTCAGCCGGCCCGTCCCGCCCGGGCCACGCGGCGCGCTGTATCCGCGGCCCGGCTCAGTGCCTTCCCCGCCTCTTCCGCCAGGAGTTCCTCGGCGGGCGCCACCAGTTGACCCAAGGCCATTGCCGCCGCGTCCGCCGTACCATCCTGCAGGTGATGGAGTGCGGCATCCAACGCCTGTCGCAGTCCCGGTGGGACCGAGAGGCTGGATAGCCGCCGCTTCAATGCCGCGAGATGTCGCTTCCGTGTCCTGTCCGGGAGCGGGTTCGGGTCACAGAGAGTCATTGCGACCCTCATGGTCAGCCACAGGGCGAACACGCCTCCGCGTCGTGGTCCCCGAGCCGCCCCCGACAGAACAGTGAGTAGCGCCACCTCGCCGGGGTACCACCCGGTGCTTCCGGCGGACATCACAGCCAGGGCTCCAACGCCGCAACGACCTCGTCGGCGTCGATATCAACGAGACAGCGATGGTGGCCTAGAGGGCACGAAGGGCCGCCCATCTTGGTGCACGGGCGGCACGGAAGGTCGCGCTGGATCACCGTGGCCTGGGCCCGGTACGGGAAGTACCCGAATGGTTCCGCCGTGGGGCCGAACAGGGCGATGACCGGGGTACCCACGGCGGTGCTCATGTGCATCACTCCGGTATCGCCGGCCACGGCCGCGGCGGCCCGCACCAGCAAACCGGCAGTACCCTGCAGTCCCATCGCGCCAGCCGCAATCCCGGTTCCAGTCGTCCCCGCTTCGGCGACATTCCGACACGCCTCCACATCCGCCGGCCCGCCGACCACCACCACCCCGACCCCGGAAGATGTCAGGCCGGCCACCAGGTCACGCCAACGCGTCAGGGGCCACCGCTTGGTCGCGTGGGCTGCCATCGGGGCGGCGACGATGAACGGACGATCACCGCCAAGGCCGTGATCCCTCAGCCATTGGTCGACTCTTCCCTGCTCCGCTGGAGCAACGAACAGGTCGGCGGGCTGCCCGTCTGGGGTCACGTCCAGATCCCCGGCGGCGGCGAACATCCGCTCGGCGACGGCGGGCGTCCCCGCCGGGTAGACGTTCCGCTTGGTGCGGATGAGGACTGCACGTGCCCAACGGTGTTTGGGATAGCCGCGCCATCGCCCCGGAACCAGCCATCGCAGGGCCCGACTCCGCAGGTTGCCGTGCAAATCCAGGTGATGGGTGAAGCGTTCCGCCCTCAACTGGGCGGCCAGGGCCGTAAGGGGTGCGTCCGGGGCCAGTCCGACGACTTGGTCGATGTTGGGATTGTCGCTCAGGAGCGGCCGGTAGGCGTCCTTGGTGACGACGGCCAGGAAGGCCTCCGGGTGGCGGGACCGGAGGGCGCGAAGGAGCGGTGTGATGAGGATGAGGTCCCCGATGGACCCGAACCGCACCGCGAGAATGCGAGGGGGAGGACCGAAGGCGTTCACCACGGGAATCTACCGGCCCCGACGGTGGGCGGAAGGACCGGCATTGTGGGGTACTCCCCTGCGCGGCGATGATTAGCTTTGGACCATGACACGCCCCAAGAGCATCCTCTGGGTGGATGATGAGGTAGAGACCCTGACCTCCCATATCATGTTCCTCGAGGAGCAGGGGTTCAAAGTGGACCGTACGGCGCATGGCGATGACGCGCTGGTCCTGCTGCAACGCCAACCCTACGGCGTGGTCCTCCTGGATGAACAGATGCCCGGTCGCCGGGGGTTGGAGTTGTTCCGGGCCATTCGGGCCATGGATCAGACGACTCCCGTGGTCATGGTGACCAAGAGCGAGGCTCAGGAAACGCTCAAGGAGGCCATCGGTATCGAGGTCTCCGACTACCTTATCAAGCCGGTCAACCCCCGTCAGATTCTCACGGTCGTCACGCGCCTGCTCGAGGGCGAACGGATCCGCCAGCAGCGCCTGTCTCGTGACTTCACCACCCGCTACCGGGAACTCGACGCGCGCCGCAGCGCGGATATGGGGTGGCGTGAGTGGATCGAGCTCGTGGCGGAGTTGGCCGAGTGGGACGTGAAGCTGTCGGAGGCGAACGAACCCGGTCTGCAAGAGGCCCTGGTCACGCTTCAGGCGGGAGTGCGGGATGATTTCGCCCGGTTTTTGGGCGATCACTACGCTGGGTGGCTCCATGATGCGGAGTCGGATCGCCCGCCGCTGTCGGTCGACATCACCGCGGAGTTCTTGCGTCCCGTCCTGCAGGCACACGGCAAGGCCTTGCTGGTGGTGGTCGATTGTCTCCGGCTCGATCAATGGGCCGTGTTGCGGCCGATCATCGGGTCCCTCTTCGAGGTCGAGACCGCTCACTATTTTTCCATTCTCCCGACGGCAACTCCCTTTGCACGAAATGCCATCTTCAGCGGCTTGTTCCCGGCCGAGCTGGCGGCAAGGCACCCCAAGTGGTGGAAACCCAAGGGCGGCGCCGGCCTCAACGCCCACGAAGCCGAGCTGCTGACGGAGCAATTGAAAGAGCTGACCGGAGATCCGGTTCCTGTGCATTACGAGAAGGTCTTTACCGCGGCGGATGGGGAGGCCATGCTGCGACGGCTCCCCGCGCACCTGTCGCAAGACGGGGTCTCGGCACTGGTCTTCAACTTCATCGACCAGCTGACCCACGGTCGAACCGAGAATCCCACCCTCTACGAAGTCGCCCGCGACACCACGGCGCTCAGGAACCTGACCCGGACCTGGTTCGAACGGTCGGCCTTGTGGGCCGCGTTGCAGGAGGCCGAACGCCGGAACGTGCCCGTACGGTATTTGCCAAGCGGGATGCCACATCCCACCTGCGGTACAAGTTTGGCGAGGACATCCACACCGAACACCCGTCAGACGCCCTCCTGATCCGCGACCTGCCCTCGTTCGGCCTTCCCGCGGAGCGGCCGTCGACGCGGCTCCTGCTGGCTTCCGGCGACCGGTTCTTCGTCTATCCGACCAAGCTCCGGGAGTACCAGGCACGATATCGGGGTGCCTTCCTGCATGGCGGTGTCGCTCCCGAGGAAGTCATCCTGCCGATCGCCCTCCTCAGTCCGCGGCGAGGCTGAATGAACCCCGCCTTCCGGATCCTCAGCTACCTGAGACCGTTTCGCGGCAAGGTCGTACTCAGCGTGACCTGTTCGTTCATGGCGTCGTTGTTCGACGGCTTCACGCTGGTGCTGCTCATTCCGTTGCTGCGCGCCTTGTTCGGGACGGCGGGGGCTCTGGAAAGCCAAGGACAGACCCGGCTGGAAGTGTTCATCACGTGGGTGACCGACCCGGTGGTGGGGGGTGTCTCGCCGGGGGTCGCCGCGACCCGGCTCCTCAGCCTGTTTCTGTTGGCGATCGTCCTCAAGAACGTGATGGCCTACACGGCGGCCTACACGCGGGTGCTGATCGAAGAGGGCATGGTCAGGAACCTGCGTGTGCAGCTGTTCCGGCACATTCTCTTCCTCGACCTGAGCTACTTCCAGACGACACGGGCCGGACAGATCGTGGCCTCCCTGCTGGCGGACGTCGAGGAGACCAAGATCGTCGTGTCCTCGACCATGGCCCGGGTGGGGCAGAACAGCTTCGTCATCCTGGTGAGCCTGGCGGCGCTGACACAGATCTCCATGCGCTTGACCCTGCTGACCCTGGCGGCGGCGCCCGTCCTGATTGTGGGGATCGGGCTGTTGCTCAGGCGGCTTCGGGCGCATGCCCGGGATCGGGCCGAAGAACGGGGAGGGATCACTTCCACGATCGCCGAACGGGTCGGGGCGATCAAGCTGATCCGCGCCTACGGCGAGGAAGGCCGTGAGGCGCTGGAGTTCGAGCGCCAGTCGCAGAGCTACCTGAAGAAGGTGGTTCGCACCCAGCGCTTCATGCTCGGGATGAGTCCCATTAGCGAGCTCTTCGGTGCCACGGTGCTGGTGTTGTTGATCATGGCCGGCGCGCGCCCCGAGTTCCTGGGCATCTCTCTGAATCCGGAAGCCATCGTCGTCTTCCTCGTTGCTGCGCTTCGCATGATGTCGCCCATCAAGTCGCTGGCTCAGTTCCCGGCGGAAATCGGCGTTGCCCTGGCGAGTGTCGATCGGGTGTTTGCGCTGCTTGATGAGACGCCCTCGGAGATCGACCGGCCCGGCGAACGAGCCGCCCGGTTCGAGCACGCCATCCGCTATGAAGGGGTGACCTTCGCCTATCCCGGCAACGAACCCGTTCTCCACGATGTCTCGTTTACCGTCCCGCGTGGGAAGGTGCTGGCGATCGTGGGGCCGTCCGGGGCCGGCAAGACGACGCTGGTCGACCTGCTGCCCCGCTTTCACGAACCGCAGGCCGGCGCGGTGTTCCTCGACGATGTGCCGTTGACCGGACTGACCCGGACTTCCATCCGGTCGCTTCTGGGAATCGTCAGTCAGGAGACCGTGCTGTTGAACGACACCGCCTACGCCAACATCCTGATCGGACGGCAGGACGCCTCACGGGAGGACGTCGTACGGGCCGCGCGCGCCGCCAACGCACACCAATTCATCGAGGGGCTTCCGCAGGGCTACGACACCATGCTGGGGGAACGGGGAACCAGGCTCTCGGGTGGACAGCGACAGCGGCTCGCCATCGCGCGCGCCTTGCTGCGGGACCCGCCGATTCTGGTGCTGGACGAAGCCACCAGCGCGCTGGACACCGAATCCGAACGTCAGGTGCAGGAAGCGATCGAACGACTGATGCAGGATCGGACGGTCCTCGTGATTGCGCACCGCCTGTCCACCGTCCGTAACGCCGACGACATCATCGTGATCGTGGACGGACGGCTGGTGGAGCACGGGACGCACGCGGAGCTGTACCATCAGGACGGCGTGTATCGTCGCCTCTACGATCTCCAGTTTCGCGATGAGTCCGAGATGGGTGGCGCCGCCGCCGATCCTGGCCTGCCAGACGTGCTGCCCCTGGACGGACCACCCGCGGTTTCATGAGCGGGGCCCGGCTTTCTGCGCCTCCGCGGGTGCTGGTGGTGGCGCCGTTCGATCATGCCCTGAACGCACATTCCATCCTGCGGTGTCGGGCCCTGGAGCGTCTGGGGTGTCCCGTCCAGACCGTGAATGTCCTGACCGCCAATCGCTGGCTGCGTCCGCTCCGCAGGTCGGACCTCGCGGCGCGAGTGACGCGTCGCCTCAAGCGATCCCCCTGCGACCTGGTCCTGGTCATCGGGGTCCGGAGCTTCGAGGCCGAGGATCTGGCAGCGCTGCGACAGGTTGGGGGTGATCAATGGGTGTGGTGGAGTCCGGATCCGCCGCTGGTCCATCCCGAACTCGAAGCCGCCATGGCACTCTACGATGCGACCTTCATGGGCGGTTCCGACGTGGCCGCCGACCTGTCAGCGCAGACCGGACGTGTCGTCCGGCATCTTCCGGCGGGGTGCGATCCGTCGGTCCACCGGCCCATGCGGTCCCGGGACCGATTCCGTGCCAACGTGGTGTTCGCCGGGCGGGTGAGTCGGCGACGGGAGGCGCTGCTCGCCGAGGTGGTGGAGTTCGGCCTGGCCGTCTGGGGCCGTGGCTGGCGCCGCACCAGCCTGCGATCGTACTGCCGGGGGGAGCGCGTGTCCGACTACGACTACATCAGGGCGTATGCCGGTGCATCGGTGGCACTGAACATTCATCGGGATCAGGGGACGCCACGATGGTCGGCGGGGGCCAATCAGCGGGTGTTCGAACTCGCGGCTATGGGGGCGGCACAGGTGGTGGATCGCCGTGACGACGTAGGCCGGCACTTGGCACCGGGTGAAGAAATCGCGGTGTTCGAGGACGCGGCCGGCCTCAAGGAACGTGTGAGGGACCTGTTGCACGACCCCCGAGCCGCAGAAGCGATGGGCCAGGCCGCACGCGCCGCGGCCATGGCCCACCATACGTACATGCATCGGATGCTCGAACTGGTGACCACCGTTCGCGATGCCTAGGCATCCTGCCCGGGAACCGACTCGGCTCCGATGGCCCCCGTGGGACAATTAAAGACATAGTCGCCGTCGAAGGGTGACCACTGCTGCCGGGGGGCCACGACCTCGGCCAGCCCCGACCGGGACATCCGGAAGACCTCCGGTGCCCGCATGACGCACGCTCCACAGCCGATGCACCGCTGGGGGTCCACCGTCACGTCCACGACCCGCTGCGGATAGATGGCCGGGGGGTCTTCGAACAAGCGCTCGGCAAACCCATCGAGCGCGGTGATGGTCGCCCGGTACCCCTCCTCGATGATCTCTGCCGTATGGTCGAAGGAAAACATCGAGACGTGGGCCACCTTGGGCCCGACCAGCAGGACCGGCTGGCCCGCCCAGTGCCGCGCCGCGCCGTCCAGAATGGTCCGCATGACGATTTCCAGACCCCGCACGTACGTGCCTACGAAGCCGATGTCCTCCTCCGGTGCGCGGGCGTTCAGGCTTGCCCCGACGTCCACGGCGATGACGGGCGCGTTTCCGAGTGCCAGAGCGGCGCGCACCGGGAGGTTGGTGACCAGCGCCCCGTCGCAGTATCGGCCTCCACGAATGGACCGTGGGGGAAACAGGCCCGGAAGAGCGCACGACGCAAACACGGCATCGGCTACGGGGACGTCCTGCAATCCCTGCGTGCCCCACAGCACCTGCATGCCGTTGTCGATGTTGACCGTGTTGATGACGAGTCTGCGGGGGAGTTGCTCGAACGTCATATCGCCGACGATCGACTCGATGAGTCCGAACAGCGGTTCCCGGCGATACACCGCGGGAGCGCCCATGCGGCGAAACGCCATGTCGGCATGCGCCACCCGGAAGACGTCCTTCCGCCGAATGCGCATGGCACGGGTCCGCATGTTGTCGATCGACCACCCTGCGGCCCAGGCGGCGGCGATCAGGGATCCCATGCTGCACCCGACGACCAACGTGGGAAAGAGTCCGCGCTCTTCGAGTGCCTGAAACACCCCGATATGCGACAGGCCCTTGAGGCCGCCGCCACTCAATACCAACGAAAACGGTCGTTCGCTCACGCTTGCCCTTCGGGTTGCCGTCTCGGTAACGTAGCCGGGACCCACAAGCTGGCCAAGCACTCCTGACCGGAGTTTCGCTTCGACATGACCTACGATGTGACCGCGCTCCGCGACGCGGAGTTCCCCTGGGCAGATGACAGGCTGTACCTCAACCACGCCAGCACCGGGCCGCTGCCGGCGCGAACGCTGGCAGCGGTGGAGAACTTCAATCGCCGCCGGGCCGTCATGGAGGGCATGGACGACCCCATGTTGTTCGGGGTGCTTCGAGGGTCGCGCGAGCGCCTCGCCCGCATGCTCAATGCCGACCCGACCGAGATTGCCCTGGCGGGGAACACCAGTTGGGGCCTGAGCCTCGCCGCGTCGACACTGCCGCTGACGAAGGGCGACATCGTCTTGGTGAGCGACCGGGAGTTCCCCGCCAACGTCTACCCGTGGATGCGGTTGGCGGCTCGCGGGGTCCGCTGTGAGTTGGCGCCTACCACCGCGGAGGGTTGGCCGGATGAAGACGCCCTCATGAGCCGGGTGGCCGATCCCGCGGTCAAGGTCCTGGCCGTGTCCTGGGTCCAGTTCAGCAACGGGTACCGGGCGGATCTGGAGGCGTTGAGTCGAGCCACGCACGCGTCCGGGACGTACTTCGTCGTCGACGCGATCCAGGGTGCCGGGCAATGCCCGCTCGACCTGTCGGCCGTTCCCATCGACATCCTGGCTTGTGGCGCACAGAAATGGTTGCTGTCGCCGTGGGGCACCGGGTTCGTCTACGTGCGCCGCGGCCTGATCGACCAGCTGCACCCGGTGGTGACCGGCTGGATGGCACATCGAGACACGGACGATTTCACCCGGCTGACCGACTACGACGACGGGTTGCACGACGACGCGCGCCGATTCGAGATGGTGACGTTGCCGTTCCAGTCGTTCGTCGGCCTCAATGCCTCTCTCGATCTGCTTCTGGAGCTTGGCATCGACCAGATCGGCGACCACCTCGATCGGGTCACCGAGCCGGTGCGAAGCTGGGCAGCCAGGACAGGGATCCCCCTACGATCACCGGCGGATCGACATCGCTGCGGCATCGTCAGCGTGGCGCCACCAGAGGCGGAGCGAGTGTTCCGGAAACTCCGGGATTCGGGTGTGGTCGCCAGCTACCGGGAAGGGGCCATTCGCCTCAGCCCGCACTGCTATACGACGATCGCCGAAATGGAGCGCGTGGCGGACCTGCTGGCGGGGGCCTGAGGCTAGCCGAACTCGAGCAGGGCGTAGTGCTTCTTGCCCTTCCTCAGCAGAATCCATCGGTCGGCCAGGAGGTCGGACGGTTGGAGTGACCGGTCGGGCTGGTCCGTCTTGTCCCCGTTCACGGAAAAGCCTCGCCCGGCCAGACCGCGCCTCGCGTCGGCCTTGGAAGTGGCCAACGGCGTTCGTACCAAGGCGTCGACCAGGGACAGCCCCGAGGCGAGTTCTGTGCGCGCCACGGTCACGACCGGGATCTCTCCGGCCAGCGCCTCGAACCCCTCGGGCCCGGCTCCGCGGATGTCGCCACCGCCAAAGAGGATTTCGGATGCCTGCAGGACACCGTCGGTGGTGTCGGCTCCATGGACCCGGGCGGTGACGTCTTTCGCGAGCGCCCGGTGTGCCGGCCGTCGGCCCGGCTCCCGCTCATGGTCGTGCATCAGGTCGCGGATCTCGCCGAGCGACAGGAACGTGAACAGCGCCAAGAACCGTTCCACGTCCCGGTCATCGGTATTGAGCCAGAACTGGTAGAACTGGTACGGACTCGTCTTGGACGGGTCGAGCCAGACGTTGCCGACTTCGCTCTTGCCGAACTTGGTCCCCGTTGCGGTCGTCAGGAGGGGAAATACCAGGCCGTGTGCCTTGCCTCCGGTTTCACGGCCGATGAGTTCGATGCCGGCGGTGATGTTGCCCCACTGGTCGCTGCCGCCCATCTGCAATTCACACTCTTCCTTCCGGAACAGATACAGGAAGTCGTAAGCCTGGACCAGCATGTAGCTGAATTCCGTGAAGGAGATCCCGGTCTCCATCCGGCTTTGGACGGACTCCTTCTGCAACATGTAGTTGACCGTGAAGTGCTTCCCGGTGTCGCGCAGGAAATCGAGAAGGCCAACCCCGCCCAGCCAGTCCAGGTTGTCCATCTGGCGAGCTGGTCGCGGCCCACCGAAGTCGAGGAACCGGACGAGCTGGGACCGGACCGCTTCGGCATTAGCGCTCGCCACGGCCTTGGAGAGCGCCGGGCGCTCCTGGCGCTTGCCGCTGGGGTCACCGACCATACCCGTCCCACCACCCACCAGCACGATGGGAACCCCGCCACCCCGCTGCAGCCAGGCCAACCCCATGATGGGCACGAGGTTGCCCACATGGAGAGAGTCGGCCGTGGGGTCGAAACCCACGTATCCGGTGATGGGGCCCTTGGCGAGCCGCTCGGCCAGGCCCGGCGTGGCGTCCTGGATGAAACCGCGGTCCGCGAACGTGTCGTACAGGGAGGTCATTGCCGCCAATCGTATGCCCACCTCTCGCGGGGGGCAAGCGGTCGCGGCTGAAATGGCGTCCGATCTCCGAGTCCGCTAATTTGGGATACGCCAATGACCACCGAATCTCCCACCGTCCCCACCTCCACCCCCTGGTGGCGTCAGGCCAAAGCCCGACGCGCGCTTCTGATCGTCGTCCTGTCGATCGGGGCCTTCGGGGTGGCCTTTGCGGCCGGTGCCTGGATGCGCGCCTGCGCCGGTAGCCGGTGTCCCTCCATCGAAGGCCTGGAAGGGTACGACCCCGATCAGGCCTCCAAGGTGTTCGCGGCCGATGGTCGCCTGATCACCGACTTCGGCCTCGAGCGGCGCACCGTCGTCCCGCTCGACGAAATGTCCCCGGCGGTGATCTCGGCGTTCCTCTCGACGGAGGACAAGCGGTTCTACCAACATGGCGGTATCGACTGGATCCGGTTCGCCGGGGCGGTCAAGAGCAATATTCTGGCGGGTGGCTTCGAGGAGGGTTTTTCCAGTATCACCATGCAGCTCGCCGGGAACCTCTTCCCTGAGGACATCAACCGGCGGGACCGGTCCATCAAACGCAAAGTCCGGGAGATGCGGGTGGCCCGGCAAATCGAGAAGAAGTACCCGAAGGACAAGATTCTCGAGCTGTACCTCAACCAGATCAACCTCGGGAACCGGGCCTACGGGGTCGAGGCCGCCTCACAGAGGTATTTCGGGAAGTCGGTGAGGGATGTGAACGTAGCCGAATCCGCCCTGCTCGCCGCCCTGCCCAAGGCCCCATCGCGATACAATCCACGCCGAAATCCCAAGCGGGCCATTCTGAGGCGGAATTCGATCATCAACTCCATGCGGGACGATGCCCTGTTCTCCGCTGAGGAAGCCGAACGCTGGAAGTCGTATCCGCTCCTCCTGTCGTCACGGTCGGACTACAGCGGCGTCGCCGAGTATTTCGTGGAGTATGTACGCCAACAACTGGATGCCAGATTCGGGAGCGACCTGTACAGCGAAGGCTACCGGATCTATACGACGCTCGATCTCGACATGCAGCAGGCGGCAGAGCGGGCGCTGGAGGCCCAACTGCAGGCCATCGAGGACGGCGCCTATGGAGAGTTTGACCACCAGACCTATGCCGAGTACCTCGAGCAGCGGGCTGAAGGGGCCGGAGAATCGGAAGGGACTTCGCCCTATCTCCAGGGCCTCGCCCTGAGCGTGGAGGCCCAGACCGGGTATATCCGTGCCATGGTGGGAGGGCGGGATTTCGCCGACAGCAAGTTCAACCGGGCGACCCAGGCCAGGCGCCAGCCGGGGTCGACGTTCAAGCCATTCGTCTACTCAGCGGCCATCCGGGCCGGCATCCCCCTGTCGTACATCATGGTGGATGAGCCCATCAGCGTTGAGATGAACATCGGCGAACCCCCATGGGAGCCGAAGAACTTCAGCCTGCGGTACAATGGTCCAATGACCCTGCGGCGGGCCCTGTTCACGTCCGACAACATCATCGCCGTACGCCTGGGGCTGGAAGAAGTGGGCGAGCAGGCAGTCATTTCCGAGGCGGTGAAGTACGGGATCACCACCCCGATCCCGCCGTATCCTTCGATTTTCATCGGGTCCGCCGACGTCCTTCCCATTCAGCTCATCGGCGCCTACACGACGTTCGCCAACATGGGGACACGGACCACCCCGCTCGGAATCCTGCGTGTCGAGGATCGCAGCGGGCGTATCCTGTGGGAGCCCGAGAGCCGCCACGAGGTGGTGGCGGATTCCGCACACACCTGGCTGGTGTCGGACGTTCTGCGAGATGTCATTCGCCGGGGCACCGGCTACGCCGCGGTCCGGGCGCAGGGCTTCGACCTGCCGGCCGGGGGCAAGACCGGCACGACCAACGACGGCTACGATGTGTGGTTCGTCGGCTTCACTGCGGACCTGGTCACCGGGATCTGGGTCGGGTTCGACCAGCCCAAGCGAATCATGAACCTGGCCCAGGGTGGCCGGCTGGCGGCTCCCGCCTGGACCCAGATGATGAAGGAAGTGTACGAACGGCGACCCGCTCCCAAGCCGTGGCCGAGGCCCGGGGGCCTCACGTTCCAGGAGATCGACGTGTCGACGGGGTACATCGTGACCTCGTTCTGCCCCACCGATCTCCGCATCGTCGAGTCGTACCTGCCGGGCACCGAGCCGGATCAATTCTGCCCGGTGCATTCACCGTTCCGCATCGGAGGGAGCACCAGCTCCGCGTCGACGCCCGGCGACCACTAGATGCCGGCCCAGAGGCTCAGCGCCCCGTGGGTCATCCCCGTCACGTCTTCTCCCATTCGTTCCGGCGCCGTCCTGCTCGACGACGTGGGGCGCATTGTGGCCGTCGGGCCCGATCAGGAGGTTCCCAGGCCTCCCGGAGTTGCCCAGGAGCATTTTCCAGCCGCCGTCCTCATGCCCGGGTTGGTCAATTGCCACACGCATCTCGAGTTGACCGGCTTCGCCGGTCAGGTGGAGGAGCCGGCATTTCCGGCCTGGATCAGAAAGGTTCGCGCACTCAAGGAAGTCCGGACGGCGGATGACTTCGAGGAAGCGGCCCGACGAGGCCTGGCGCAGTGCTTCGCCGCCGGGGTCACCACCATCGCCGAGACGGGTGATTCTGGGGCGGTGGTTGGCGCGCTCCACGCGCTGGGCGGACGGGGCGTGGTCTACCAGGAGGTGTTTGGACCGCACCCGGACCAGCGGGACGAGGCCCTGGGCCAGTTGCAGGAGCGCTTCGCGGCCCTGCAGGACGTTGCCGGACCAGCAATCCGAGTTGGTGTGTCGCCCCATGCGCCTTACACGGTCAGTGGCCCCCTGTACCGCGCGGTCGCGGACTGGGCCCGGGAGGAGGCCATCCCCCTTGCGGTCCACATCGCGGAGTCCCATGCCGAGCATGACCTGCTTCAGTCGGGGACCGGCCCGTTCCGGGATGCGTGGGATACCCGGGGCATTCCCCTTCCAGAGCCACTCGGTGATGCCCCCGTCGGTTGGCTCGACCGCCACGGTGTTCTGCAGGCGGGCACCCTCTGCATCCATTGTGTTCAGGTCGGATCCCACGACATCGCCCTGCTGGCGGAGCGCGGCTGCGCCGTAGCCCACTGCCCCCGGTCGAACCGGTGCCATGGTCATGGTGATGCCCCGCTCGGGGCCATGCTGGATGCCGGCATCCCCGTGGGTGTGGGCACGGATTCAGAGGCCTCGACCGCACCGGACCTGCTGGCAGAAGCGCGCCTGGCGGCCGAGCTTGCCGGGCTGTCCCCGTCGTCGGCTCTCGCCCTGGCCACCAGCGGAGCCGCCCGGGCCATCGGTTGGGGCGATGAGGTGGGTGCGCTGGCCAGGGGCCTCTGGGGTGACATCGTGGTTCGGGCGCTTCCTGATCCGGACCAGGACAGTCCGGATTGGGTGGTCCGTGCCGTCATCGCTGATCGGACGCCGGTGCTGGTGACCTATGTGGGTGGGGTGGAGCGATACCGCGATGCATCCGCGTGACGAATCGGTAAGGGCCCGGGTACGGCGCAGGGAGCGTCTTGCAAGGCCAATTCTCGGCCGTTACGATTCAAAGACCGGGACGGGTGCGTTCGCCATGTGTCCAAGTGGTATGGCCTCGTCCGTCTGGTAAGGGAGATGGTCGCACCCTCCACGTCACGAACTCGGGGGATCCTCCGTGAGGTGTCTGGCCCTCAACGCCTCGTATGAACCACTGACACTGGTCCCGGTGCGTCGTGCACTGCGGCTGGTGATTGATGGTAAGGCCGAGATCGTCGAGTCGGAAGGCCGGCATGTCGTCCGGAGTGAGCGGCTGCGTATTCCGCGTCCCGCCATCATTCGCCTCGTCCGTTTCGTCCACGTGCCGCGTCGCTTCCGCCGCCAGGTCACCAATACCTTCCTGTTCGCTCGGGACGACTACCGCTGCCAATACTGCCAGCGGACCCAGGGAGACCTGCGCCACCGCGAGTGCCTGACACGCGACCACCTGGTGCCGTTGTCACGTGGGGGAGCAAACACCTGGACCAACGTGGTGACTGCGTGCAGCACCTGCAACACCCGCAAGGGCAACCGTCTGGTCGAGGAATGCGGCATGCACCCGCATCTCGAACCGCGCGAGCCGCATTTCGTGCACCTGGCCTGGGCGGTGCGTCGCTTGTCGCCCATCCAGTCGAAGTACATTCGCATGTTCTACGGCGAGGAAGCTCTTACGGCGCTGAGCGGACTCTGAATCGGTCAGACCGGGCTTCCAGGCGGAGGCTCGGCAGCCCGGCCAGACGGAGCAACAGGCGTTTGGCGCCCCGGCTAACGGCGTCACCCAGGCTTTCCCCTCCACCCGCCGCGGACCCCAGGTCCCCCCGCAGAAACCGGTCGAGTTCCTCCAGATCCGAATCCGACAACGTGGCCAGGCCGAGGACACCGGCGTAGTAGAACTCGCCGTCCTCCCGGGGCTTGATGGTAATCCGGTAGGCGTATTCGAGGGCCGCTGCCAGTGCCTCCAGGGTGGCGTACCGGCGCTCACCCACGGATGACGGCGTAATGGTATTGACCGTGTACTGATCCAGGAGGGGCTCGCGGCGCACCACGACATCCCACTCGACCTGGCGGCGTAGTGCGTCGAACCACACGCCGCGGTCCTGCCACAGTTCCACACGAAAGTGCATTCGGATAGGAAACCCGGATCGAAGCATGGTACTCCAACGTCCGTCCTCGATCAGGGCGTGGGCCCGGAGCACGGGGTCACGGCTTCCCGCGTCGGTCGAGTCCTCCGAAAGTGCCACCTCCAGGCGCACGCGGTCCTGGCCCGTGAGCACGGGAGCGCCCCACAGGGCGGCCAGCACCGCAACGAGGCTGGCGTGACGGAAGCGTGAACGGGCGGGCACGGTTCGCGTCCTGCTAGAAGCGCCGCTGGAGGCGGAGCGTGAACCGCAGCGGCTCGCTGTCCGTGAGCGCCTTGGCCAGGTAGAAACCCACCCCGCCCAGGTCCAGGCCGGCGCCCACGTCGAACTTCCATTGACTCCCCGCCGGAAGGTGATTGCCCGACACCTGACCTGGTCCGTCCCCAGCGATCCAGGCAGTCCCGGCGTCGGCCAGAAAGACGAGATCTGCCTGGTCGATGGCGATGATGCGATCGAGCTCTGCCCGCTCCCGGTCCTCCAGGTGGAAGGCCCACCCGAAGTTGAGTCTGGTTCGGACTTCCGCCTGGACCGCGAGCAATCGGTTGCACAGCGCCACCTGACTGGCCGCCCCAGGGCTCGTGGGGTCGCAGTTCACCGCCCGGAACGGGTACCCCGGCAGAATGTCGGTGCCCCCGAGGGAGTAGCGGCGCTGGACCGGGAGGTCGTCGCCAGTCACCCATCCCTGGGCGAGCAGCCGCGCCCCGACGCGCACGGCGGGGTTGATACGGACGTAGCGCTGGATGTCGAACGCGACCCGACCGAAGCTGTAGGTCCCCGTCGTCGGGATGGGGGCCCGGACGGAGAGGGGAAGATCCAGCGGTGCGACGTTGTCGCTCCAGGCGTGTTCGTACTCGGCGTGGGCATACCAGCCTGAGGACGGGAACGAAGTGCTGTTTCGCGTGTCGAGGTTCAAAGCGATGGTGCCAACGCCATATCGTCCGTCATCGATCAATGGGTTGGGTCGCCAGCGATCACTGTTACGGATCAGTGACCAGGGGTCACCGGCCTGCACGGATCGTTCTTCTTCGACCCCGATCCCCAGTCGCATGCGGAGCGGACTGGCCAGGGACAGGCCGATGGTCGCCCCGACGCCCTGGGACTGATACCAGTCGCGGTAGTCGCGTTGCAGCACGAAGGCCGACCAGCCGTTCTCGGATCGGGACAGTGGCTGCTGTTCGATCCCGACGATCTCACTCCAGGCAACCAGGTTGACTGCCCAGCGCGGGCCGGCCCCTGAACGCCACCCCAGGTCCACACGATAACCGGGGTCCTTGCGCAAGTCGGACGGATCCGACGCGGTGCGGATGATCCCTCGCACCTCGAGCGATAGCGTGTCCCGGTCGGAGGGGCGCCATTGAAAGATCGGTGCCAGATAGAGCGGCAACCCCTCGACGCGGTTGTAGGTGCCCCCAAGGGCAACCTTGATCGTGGTCTTGATGTCACCGACCTGGAACGACTGCTCTGCGGCGAGTTCCGCGAGGGGCCGGCTGGGTGCCCGAATCTGAAGCTGACCCTCGGTATCGCGGTAGACCTCCGCCACTTCGGCGAACGTCCTGCGGTTCCCGCGGTGAAGACCTCCGGCGTGGACACGCACGGCCCCGCCCACGACGAGCACGTCACCCAACAGCTGACCGCCGGGGAGGACGACCACATCACCATTCACCACCGTGACCGGGCCCTCGACGATGCCGGCGACCGTCAACGTGCCCCGGAACAGGCCGACCGGGCCCCGCACCGCGGCGCCGGCCGGCAGGGAGACATCCCCGGCAAACCGGACGGCGTTCGAGTCGTTGTAACGGGTCACCGCCTCCGCCAGGACTTCGGCTGGGAGGAGCCGCTGTACGGTCGAAGGAGGCGCGTCCGGGTCGATGACGATGACGCTGTCCTGGGCTGCAAGCGCCGGTGCCATGATGAGGGTGAGTAGGGCGACCATTCTGCGCATGGTGAACTCCAGGCCCCAACCGCGAGACGGGCCAAACGGATCAGTCTGGATGGATGACCGCGGAGGGCGAGATGCCCAGTCGTTTGAGGCGACGGTAGAGATTGCCCCGGTCGGTCTGCAGGATACGCGCGGCCTCCGCGATGTTGCCACCCGCCGTGGTGACCGCCGCGGCGATGAGTGACCGCTCGTAATCGTCGAGAGCGTCCGACAGGGCTCGAGACAGCAGCGGCGTCGGGGCCGGCGGGGCTCCCTCGGAGGAGTGTGCCGCGACGGGAAGGACCCGCCTGACCTGGGTGGTGTCGATGTCCTGTCCGCCCAGGATGGTCAGTCGTTCGACGATGTTGGCCAGTTCGCGCACGTTTCCGGGCCAGGGGTAGTGCATGAGCACGTCGAGCGCGTCCGAAGTGAACTGGGGAGGTGTCCGTGGGCTGATCCGGGCCGCGAGGTGCCGCACCAGGGCCGGAAGGTCCTCGATGTGTTCCCTGAGCGGTGGCACATGGATGGGAAAGACGTGGAGCCGAAAGTAGAGATCCTGCCGGAACGTCCCCTCGGACACGGCCTTGCTCAGGTCATGGTTGGTGGCGGCGAGGATGCGCACGTCGATCTGGACGGTGGATTCACCCCCGACCCGCTGGACCTCGCTGGTTTCCAGGGTCCGGAGCAACTTGGCCTGTGCCTCGAGCGACAAGTCGCCGACCTCGTCGAGAAACAGGGTGCCCCGGTCTGCCAACTCGAACCGGCCCAGGCGGCGGTCGGTCGCGCCGGTGAAGGCCCCGCGTTCGTGGCCGAACATCTCGGACTCGATCAAGTCTCGAGGGATCGCCGCACAGTTGACGGTGACGAACGCACGATCGCGGCGGCGGCTCGCGGCGTGAATGGCCCCGGCGACGAGTTCCTTGCCGGTGCCGGATTCTCCGGTGATGAGGACGCGAGTCTCTGTCGGCCCCACCTGGGCGATCAACTCGCGCAGGGCGTCGAGGGCCTGACTGCCGCCAACCAACTCCGTGCGAGGCGTCACGGCCTCACGGAGGGCCCGGTTCTCTTGCTGGGTGCGTGACAGGGAGACCGCGCTCTCGACCGTGACCATGACGACGTCGGGGCTCAGGGGCTTCTCGAGAAACTGGAAGGCGCCGTGCTTGGTGGCCCGCACCGCGTCCCCGATGTTGGCCTTCCCGCTCATCATGATGACGGGGGCATCCACGCCCCGGGTCCGGAGCTCTCGCAGGGTGGCGATCCCGTCGGGTCCCGGCGGCATGAGGAAATCCAGAAGGATGACGTCCGGTCGTGCCTGCTCGACCGCCACGATGGCGGCGCCGCTATTGGCGGCTTCGGCGACCTCATAGCCTTCAGCACGGAGCAACGCGCCCAGCATCCGGCGGATGTTCGCTTCGTCGTCGACCAGCAGCACACGGTGGGTCATGTTCGGAAGATAGTGCCCCTTCGCAGGAGAGAGTGGTCAGGCAGGCTCGCCGGTCGCCGTAGGATCACGCGGGAGACGGACCACGAATGTCGCGCCACCTCCGCCCGTTTCCGCGACGGCCACCGTCCCGCCATGTTGTTCGACGGTCTGGCGGACCAGCGCCAGCCCCAGGCCCGTGCCCTCCGTTTTCGACGTGACGTAGGGATCGAACACGCGGTCACGACGGTCCGGGGGGATGCCCGGGCCATCGTCGGCAATGTGCACGACGACGTCATCGGCTTCCACCGTGGTCGTCACGGTCAGGGCGCCGGTCCCCGTCGTGGCTTCGACCGCATTCTTGATCAGATTGCCGAACGCGCGACGCAGCGGATCGTAGTGTCCCGTGACGATGGCACCAGCGCCACACAGGTCGGCGGTTGCGCCCATCGTCTCCGGGACTGAGGAGCGAACGAGTTCCTCGAGCAGCTCGTCGAGGTCCACGGGCGCTGCCGGTCCTGTGGGGAGTCGGCCGAACTCGGTGAACTCTCGGGCCAGGTGTTCGAGTTGCGCCGTCTCGGCTCGGAGGACCTCGATGACTTCGTCCTGGTGTGCGCCACCGGTCCGGGCCAATTGATCGATGGCGAACCTGATCGGGGTGAGGGGGTTCTTCATCTCGTGGGCGACCCGCCGGGCGACTTCACGGAAGGCACGAAGTCGCTCGGCTTCCAGTTCACGCTGGCGTCCGGCGTCGAGCTCCCCGGCCATGTCCCGGAGCGCCGATCGCAGCAGGGCGAATTCCGGCGCCCCTCGAGGGGGCGGTCCTTCCGGCAGGGGTTGACGCTGGCGAATTCGATCGGTCCATCCGACCAGCTCGTGGATCGGTCGGCTCAGTTGCCGGGACAGGTGCCCCGCCAGAATCACCGACGCGTACACCAGAACCGCGCCCAGCAGGAGAATCACGACGGCGAGCCCCGCCGCGTAATAGCCAAGGTACACCATCGACCGCTGCGCCTCGCCGAGGGACTGGTTCAATGCCTCGATCCCGGCCGTGAGGGCCCTCTGGGCGGTGCTGTCGACGGAAGTGGTGTCGATGCTCTCCACCAGGAACCGGCCGGCGGTGCTGATGTCTTCGATGGCCAGCCCGGTGGCACCAGAAGGACTGACGGTTCTCAGGGTGATGGCCCAGCCGATGATCAGCGTTGCGGTCGGCAGGGCGCCGAGCAGCAACAGGATCGCCAGGATACGGCTGCGAAAGGAGAGCGCCATGGCTGCAAACTAGCGTCCCGGCGTCGTTCCAGATACCGAACGGGGTATTGGCTCGGGCGGAGAGGCTACGTGCCGGCGGCCAGGTGCCGTTCGATGAAGTCTGCCAGCTCGCCGACATTGGCGAGACCCGCGGCCTCCCCCGTCGTGAGCCGGATGCCGAATTGTTCCTCGACGGCAATTACCAGTTGCACGTGGGCGACGGAATCCCACCCGAGGACGTCAGCCGCGGTCGTTTCCCGCTGGAGGTCGATGGTGTCATCCTCGAACGTCTCGCGGATGATGGCCAGCAGTCTGGTCCAGGTGTCGTCATAGGTCATGGTCAATAGTCCTCCACGGATTCGACGAACGTCGTCGTGGGCCGGTAGTCGGCGAGGGCAAGTTCCCAGTCGGTGCTCCCGTCCTCGTGCCGGACCGTGCATGTGAAGCCGAGACGTTCGTACAGATCGGCCACCAATTTGTTCTTCGCCGTCGGGATGTAGCGGCCGCACACGCGATCGATGCCGTGTGACTTGGCCTGCTCGGCGACGTAGTTCATGAGATGATGCTCGATGCCGCGGTTGAAGACCCGGCAGCTCATCAACCATTGCTCGATTTCCAGTACCGTGCCTTCCATGTGGCCGTACCACACACTGATCAGCCCATTGTCCCCGAAGCGGTCTCCCAGCCTCACGTAGGCCGTCAGATAGTTGTCACCGCGCATCCGGGCCTCGATGGCGGACCGGTTTTCGCGCCGGGTCGTGAGGTTGAACTGGTTGGTCTTGTTGACCAGCTGGGTGATGCGGTCGAGATGCCGGTCTTCGAACGGGCGAATCACCGCGCGCTGTTCCAGGGATTGGAGATAGGTCCCGTAGTCGTCAGCGCTGCTGCGCAGCTCCTCGCGCTGGGTGTTCGCCTGGTACTGCTGCGTTCGGAGGGTGTCCTCCTGGCTCAGGCGCGGGACCTCGAACCACCCGGCCGCATCGAGGATGCGGGCGTAGTCCGAAGGGTCGTCGGTCAATTCGACCACCGCGACTTCGGGCAGCAACTGCCGCACGATGGCCCGTTCGGCCGGATTGTCATCCACGAACACCATGGCGTCGAGGCCGATATTCAGATCCTGCGCGATGGCCCTGATGTTGTCGGGCTTCGGATCCCAGCTGGCCCGGAAGGCCGCGAAATCGTCCAGGGAGAGCACCATGTCCGGCAGCTCGGTGAATGGCGCCCTGGCGTTGTCCAGCTCGTTCTTGCTGCACACCGTCAGAATGATGCCACGGTCCTTCAACTGCTTCAGGTAGTCCTGGAACGCGACGAATGCCTCCCCGACCGGGTTGCCCGCGCCCACCGCCAGGCCGGAGACGCCGTCGTCACCCACGACTCCGCCCCAGAGGGTGTTGTCGAGGTCCAGCACGAGGCATTTCCGGCTGCCGCGAAAGATCGAGGCGATGAGGCGCGTCAGGCTTCTGGCGTATTCGATGCCGCTGCGGAAACTCATCGGCTGCTTGGCCTGGTACCACCACCGGTAGTCGACCCATCGGTCCAACCCGACCACCGAGGACATCATGTCCACGTCGTGCAGGACGACGTAGTCGGGGGCACGCGCCGCCAGTTGCCGGTTCATCTCGCCGATGAGGCGGTTTCGGTCTGCGGCCAGGCGTGGGGCCAGGCTGCCGTGCGGCCTGAGCGGCAGGCGATGCAGGGTGTCGGCGATGATGTCGCACCCCATGTTGGCATGGGCGCTCTCGAACAGCGACAGCAGCCCGTCGACCCGACCCTGGGCCCAGGCGCCGGCGTCCCTTTCAGCTGCCGTCGCGGCGGGCCAGTCCTGAATGCCCAACGGCGACTGGACCACGGCAATGACGTCTGGACCGAACGCCGCGGTCCCACTGTCCGGTTGCAGGCATTCCCAGGCGAGGGTGTCGTAGCCGCCCAGGTGGACGCTGGGCCGTAGCCCGTGAGCCTCGAGCAGGAGTTCCACGATGGGCGCCAGGAATTCCGTGGTGGCATTGCCCAACAGCGCCACCCGGACGGCGTTGCCGTCCGTCGGCGCCAGGTGTGGCGCCAAGCGCTTGCGCCAGCGGACCAGGCTCATGACGGCCGTGTAGTCTTCCGCCTCGAGAGCAAGTTCGCGCACGCGCCGGGCCGCGCCGGGCCAGTCTTCCGCATCCCACAGAGCCTGAAGTTCGTCCATCAATCCGCGATTCCCTGGGGCTCACTCACCACCTGGTCCCGAGGCGTCGAAGCTCTCCAGGACCGCTCGCGTGATGATGTGCGCGCCCGCATACGTCGGGTGAATGTTGTCGTAGAACTGCTCGGCCGGCAGACGATCCCACAGGTCGATGACGGTGGCGTCAGGCCACTCCTCGGCGATCAATCGCCGATAGGAGTCGAGCGGTCCCTCCGGGTAGCGCGCCCGCGAGTCGGGGTGCTCCGGGACGTACACCAGCGTGAGGCCAATGCCGTGCTCCGCCAGCAACCCCTCGAAGCGGCGCAGCTGATACCGGACCATCGGTTCCTCTTCGAGAGGGTCCCATGCAAAGATCGGTCCCCAACGGTCGATGGCCGCCGCGGTCTTCTGCGCGGTGAGCGGCGGCATGAAGATCCGGTAGTAAGAGGACCGGTACGCCGGAAGCCAAAATCCGGCCGCGCCGCCGATGCCGCGGGACCGCACCCAGGACCAGGTCGTTCCCCAGTCCGCCTTGGACAGGGGCCGTCTGATGTGGTCGAACAATGGCAACGAGTCCTGAAAGCCCACTTTGACGACCTCGGGATCCATGAGGTGCTCGGCGCCCGCGGCCAGGGCGGTGCGGTGGCGCGGCTGCTGTTTGGTCCACCAGCGGAATCGCGCCAACAGGGCTTGAGGAACGGATTTCTGCGTCAAACTGGACCCGAGCTCGCCGGCCTGGATGCCGTAGAGGCGGCTGTAGCGGTCGAGTTGCCGGGTCAGGGGCGGATAGGCGTCGGGGTCCTCGTTGGGGCCGAAGCTGCGCGGGAAATTACCCAGAACGCGTTTGGTCATTCCGAACACGATGTGGTCCGGAAGGGCGTCTTCGCCGTAGACCCGGGCGATGTACTCCAGGCCCAGGGAGATCTCATCGAGCGTGCCGTTGCTGAGGCCCCCGTTGAGTACCCGACCACCCACCGCCCGGCTCATCACTTCGTACAGCATGCCTTCGCGTACCGCGGAACCGCCCACGACCAGGATCGTCGGACCGTCCCGGCCGAACACCGTGGGGAGGAGCCAGCGCAGCGGGTCCTCGCCTGCCTGGTACGGGTAGGCGTCAAAGCGCGCCTCGGCCCAGGAGGCCAACCGGCCCAGGCCGAGGCTCCACGCCGCCACCGTGGCGAGCGCAACCGCCAGGGCCCCGCCGGCCAGTCGGAGTCTGCTAGAACCCGGCATAGACGAAATCCATCCCGGCGCGTGCCAGGAGCATCAGGGCCAACACCAAGACGGCGATGGTCACCAGTCGCAAGGCGATACGGCGATTCATGGGGTCAGCATCCCCGCGAAGAGCGCAAGGCCTTCGCGGGCTCCCAGTTGGAAGAAGACGAACGCGAAGGCGGTCGCGTTGAAGGTCACGACGATGGCGGTGACCGTGACGAGCGGTCGCTTGCGCCAGGCCGCCACACGCTTCCGGCCCCATCGCTTGATGAGCCAGGCGTCCCACAAGTGGTAGATCACCAGCAGAATCCCATGGGCCAGGCCGTAGAGCATGAACCCGGCCGTGGTACCATGCCAGAGGCCAGAGACGACCATGGTGACCATGAGGGCCAGCGCGACCGAGATCGTCGGGTGGTGCCTGAGGGATGGCCTTCGCAGGAACGATTTCAGGCTGGGAGTGAACACGTAATCCGTGAGCCACAGGGTGAGCGACCGGTGCTGGCGCAACCAGAAATCGGAGATGTTCCGCGACAGATACGGATGGTTGAAATTCTCCGGAGCCCGGACGCCGAGCAGGCTGCTCAGGCCGATCGCCACGTCACAGTACCCCGCGAAATTGAAGTACAGAAAGAAGTAGAAGGCGTAGACCTGCACCACGATCTCACCGAGCCCGGCGGACGGGAGGCCCGACCCCCAGGTCATCATGTAGGGCCGGACCCAGGCCGCCAGGACGAAGGCACGGAACAGGCCCCAGAGAATCCGGATCACGGCGTCGAGGTGTGCCTCGAACGTCAGCGGGATGGCCTGGCGCACGCCGCGCCACTGGTCCCGGTAGTCCTGATATCGCTGGATCGGGCCCATCATGAAGGTCGTGAAATTGAGGCTGTAGTTGAGGTACGTCATGGCGTCGAACTCGCCGAGAGTACCGCTCTGCGCTTCGATGACGACATGCAGGATCTTGAACAGGAGAAAGCTCAGCCCGATCGTGGCCAGGACCCCCGTCAGGAGATCGTCGGGCACGAACCAGCGAAGGAACCCGTAGTTCCGCATGTAGACGAACAGCAGGACGAACGCCGGGAGTCCAAGCGCCAGCCCCCAGCGTGGTGACCGCAGTGTTCCCCGGATCAACAGGTATCCCAACGCCGTGAACGCCAGCGTGGACGCCGTGCCCTGCGGGCCCAGAAGGATGAATGCCAGGAACACCAGGTTGACGGCGAGGAATACGCCTTGGCGGACCAGCCCCCGGGCCAAGCCAAGAAGCACGACGGCGAGGCAGGACAGCGCCAGGAATTCCAGGGAAAGCAGGGGGAGGCTTGTGGTCATTGGTCGTTCAGTCGCTGCGCAAGGTCCATTCCACCCGAAGCCCAAATATGAAAAGGAGTTAGCCCGGGTCGCGGCCCGGTGCCAGCGCCCTGGGGCACCTCGACTCCGGAAGATAGCTGTTGCGGGGTCACGACACCGCTGAGCAGGTTCTGATGGCTACCGTACCTGGGGAGAGGACCTGCCGGCTTGGGCTGGGCATGGGCTGG
>JBDHIK010000086.1:0-11713 GCA_039587475.1 Gemmatimonadota bacterium
CCTGGACCAGGCGATGCTGATCCGTGAATCGTTGCTGCAGGGCCCGGAGGTTCGCCTCAGCCGCTGACAGATCGGCCAGGGCCCGGGACAAATCCTGAGAGGCCAGGACAGCCGGGATCGCCAGGAGGGCGTCCATGCGCAGGGTACCCGCCCGGATGCCGTCCATGGTGGCGGCGATCGCGGCGATGTCCAAATCGATCTGGTCGAGGTCCAGCTTCTGGTCGAAGTAGGCCGCCAGGACCGGCCCCTGGGTCATCGACAGGCCGGCGGCCATTGGGCCAGCGGTCACTTCTCGAGGCAAGGTGATCGTCTCGACCCGGTAGCGCTGCAGGCGAGTCTCCGCGTCCGAGAGGTTCTGCCGGGCGATCTCGAGTTGTTGCCTCAACGCCTCGGCCTGAACGATCAACTGCATCTGTTTCTGGCCGGCCGCCACGGCGATGAACTGGTCCGAGATGGCGTTGAGGACCAGGGCCAGGTGTTGCGGGTCGGTCCCGGTGAAGGCCAATCGCAGGAAGTTGCCGTCCTTGGCCAGGCTCGACTGGAGACTGGCCGCCAGCCCGCGAGACACGTCCCGCAAGCTCTGCAAGCGGAAGGCGACGGCTTGGCCGGGAACGACGCCGTCCGGCGGGATCTGCCAGCGGAATCCCAGATCGTAGCCTACCGAGTCGACCTGCTCGCCCTGCTCGAGGACGATCCCGTCGCTCGTTTCCAGGGCATACCCGCCGCCCGTTGCCGGGAACCGGAGCACGAAACCGCCGGTCGCGAAGCGCTCGGCGACGTCGAAGTTCTCGAACAAGGGTTGGTCGCTCGGGTTCGCCACGGCGAGGTGAAGCTTCAGCTTGAGGCCGACCGAGTCGAGGACCGCCCCTGTCGTCAGGAGTTGACGCCAGGAGTTGTCCTCCATGAGAGCCCGGGGGCGAATGGCCCCACCGAGCAGTGGCTTCGTTTCAATCCAGATCGTGGCGGATGCGGTGTATTCGGGTTTCTGGAACCGCGCCACCACCATGCCCGTCCCGGTGCCGAGGATCGTCAACAGCATGATGAGCCACTTGTAGCGCCGGAGGGCTCCCAGGTAGCGGGTCCATGGGATCTGGGCCTCGGGTTCGTCGCCGGACGGCGCCAATGCCGGTGCTAGTGGGGCCGCCGGTGCCTGAGGTACCGGGCTCGCCGGTGCGGCCCCGTGCACCACTGGTGCGACGGGATCCGGCTTCGCCTCGGAGGTGGCCAGATCGGTTGAGCTCTCGTGATCCATTCAGCGGGGCTCCCAACAGTGATGGACTGGCTCCCGGTCTGGGCCGGGAATCCTCGAAACCATCTCCCTATGCAAGCTGAGTACCGCTTTTCCGACTGGGCCTGTCGGCGGGGTCGGTGCCCCGGGTCCCCTGTTGGTGCGGCGCAACATTCTGTTGGTCCCTAGTTTGCATCATACTGTGGCGGCCGTCAAACGGGTCTGGTTGACCAGCGCTGCACGGTGTGGTATGGAATACACTGTTCGGGCGGGTCGTGCCGGCTCCCGGTACCCGGCACTGGAAGAAGGCCGTCGCCCTGGACGGGGTTACGTCGTGTCCCGTCGGCCCAGTACGGGCATTATCCAAAAGGAGTTGCACAATGGCGAGCTCACCAGCGGGATCGACCGTCGACACGTCTCATAGTGAGACGTCGTCTCGGGATCCCCTGTCCATCCCGGCAGACGTCAAGGCGGGGATTCGCATCCTGGTCATCGACGATGAGCGGACGTTGCGAGAGAGCTGTGCCACGGTCCTGAAGATGGACGGCTTCAACGTCACGCTGATCGGTCGAGGCGAGGAGGCCTTGGACACGGTCAAGCGGCGGCAGTTCGATATCATCCTCTGTGACCTGTACATGTCTCAGGTTTCCGGGATGGACATCCTCAAGGCCACCCTCAAACACTACCCCGATACCATCGTCGTGGTCATGACGGGTAATCCCAGCGTGGCCAGCAGCATCGAAGCCCTCCGGGCGGGGGCCTGGGACTATCTCCCCAAGCCGTTCTCCGCGACGCACCTGCAAGTCCTGATCGGGCGGGCGTCGCACGCCGTGATGGTGGCTCGGGAGACCAACGACCTTCGCCAGCAACTGCAACACCAGAATGGCCAGGGAGACCAGCCGGCTCTCATCGGCATCTCCCCCGCGTTCCGGCAGGCGGTGGAACTGGCGCGGAAGGTGGCTGCGACGGACGCCTCGGTCATGATCACCGGTGAGAGCGGTACCGGGAAAGAGGTCATCGCCCAATTCATCCACCAGCATAGCCGGCGGAGCAGCCGCGACCTGGTGCCGATCAACTGTGCGGCCCTCCCCGAACCGCTCCTCGAGTCCGAGATGTTCGGACACCGCAAGGGTGCTTTCACCGGAGCCGACCGCGACAAGCCCGGGCTCCTCGAGACCGCTCACGGGGGCACGCTGTTCCTCGACGAATTGACCGAAATGTCACCGCCGCTGCAGGCCAAGCTGCTCCGCGTCATCCAGGATGGCGTCGTGCGGCGGGTGGGGAGCGAGGGGAGGGATGCCGTAGTCGACGTGCGTTTCATCTCCGCCACCAACCGCGATCCTGCCGAGGCGGTGAACGACGCCATTCTGCGGGAGGACCTGTTCTACCGTCTCCGCGTGGTGCCCATTTCCCTGCCGCCCCTGCGCAACCGGCAGGAGGACATTCCGCTGCTGGCCAATCATTTTCTCAGCCACTATTGGCTGCGACATCGCGAGCCGACCGATACCATTCCCAAGTTGAATGAAACGAGCATTGCGTTCCTGCGTTCGCGACCGTGGCGCGGCAACGTACGAGAACTGCAGAACGTCATCGAACACGTGGCGGTGTTGGCGGAGCCGGGCCAGGCCATTCAACCGGCCGACATTCCGATCTATGAGGATGGCGCTGATTGGCCGGTCGACGCGGCCGTCAACTCGGCTGTCCTGGACGAGGCCTTTCACATGGCCAAGGACAACGTGATCGCCCAGTTCGAGCGGGAGTATCTCACCCGACTGGTCAGTCGCGCGGGTGGCAACATGTCCAAGGCCGCTCGACTGGCCGGCGTCGATCGGACGACGCTGTACCGACTCATGGACAAGCACAACTTCCAACGCGATGACCTGGCCCGGAAGGGCGAGTGAAAGCCAATCCCGTGGCGACCGGACAGAGTCCGGGGCCACTGGACGGGGAGTCGCGAGGCTCGACCGACCAGGAGCCACCGGCCCCGAGGCCTAGCCAGGACTACGGTCCCGTTGTGTGGGCAGCCCTCGATGCGGCCGGGCGTCGTGTCCGGGATGAGTGGTGCGCCCTCTCTGAGGACGCCGTGTCGGGGCAGGAAGTCGAGGAGTTGGTGGCCCATCTCGTCACGGGTCTGCGGAGCGTCGTCGATCCCGGGGCGGAACGGGCACCCCTTCCCCTCACCATCCTGGCGCGCCGAGTGTTGGTCCTCCTGCGGCGCTATACCCTCGAGGAGCTCGAGGAGGCCGTTGAAGCCCCCACCACTGGGCAACTGATAGGGTTCCTCCAGGCCTTCGAGGCCGTGGGGCGAGAGCTGGAGGCCGACTGGTCACAGCACCTTGCCAACCGCCTCTCCGGACCAGACGGGCTGGAAATGGTGGTCGAAGTGGCGCACGACCTGCGGTCGCCCATCACCTCCATTCTGTTTCTGGCCGAGACCCTGCAGCAGGGGCGCAGCGGTCCCATCACCGACCTCCAGGATCGCCAGTTGGGGCTGATCTACTCGGCGGCATTCGGGTTGAGCGCCATGGCGAGTGATGTGCTGGAACTGGCCCGTGGCGGGGATCGTCTGGTGGACCTCGACCCCATCCCCTTCTCGATTGCGGACATCATGGAGTCGGTTCGCGATATCGTGCAGCCCATCGCCGAGGAAAAGGGACTCCAGGTCCAGGTGTCGAAGTCTCCGCCGGACTTCCGGGTTGGGCATCCCGTGGCGCTCAGTCGGGTCCTCCTCAACCTGACGACCAACGCTCTCAAGTTCACCGACGAGGGGGTGGTGGAGATCGCGGCCGTCGGGCATGGTCCCGAGTCGGTCGGCTTCTCGGTGCGGGATTCCGGCAGGGGTATTGCTCCCCAGGCGATGCGAACGCTGTTCGAGCCGTTCCGGCGCCGCCAGAACGAGGGTGAGTACACCTTCTCCGGCTCCGGCTTGGGCCTTTCCATCTGCCGGAAACTGGTGGAGGCCATGGGCTCGGAGATGGAGGTCGACACCGCTCCAGGCCAGGGCACCCGGTTCTCCTTCGTCCTGAACCTGCCCCTGGCCCGCCCATCCGAGTGACCCCTCCAGGCCCGGCCCGGTCTCTCGCGGCGATCCGTCTGCCGCCGGAGGCTCTATCCTCTTATATTCCAATGCTCTATAGTGGTGGGGGCATTTGTTGACGGTAGGGCTTCTCGGCGAGGTGTTCGCCCGTTGGGCTCACGAGCATCCTGATAGGGAATTCCTGGTCTACGGGGAGCGTCGGCTCAGCTACGCCGACATGGATCAGGAGGCCCGCAATCTGGCCGCGGCACTGGCGGGCCTGGGCTTGCGCCCGGGTGACGCCGTGGCCATCGTGCTGCCCGGCTGGCCGGAGTGGTTCGTCGCCCTGCTGGCGGCGGCACGCATTGGGGCGCCGGTGGTTCCACTGGATCCGGCCGCGACGTTCCACGAATTGAAGTTCCAGTTGCGGCAAGCTGGAGTCCGTGCGGCCATCATCCCCGAGCGGTATGGTGGCTGTGATTACCTCGAGTTGTTCGACGACCTGCTCCCCGAGCTCCCCGATCTGAGCTACGTGGTTCACGTGGGGGCCGACGATGTATGGATCGACAATCGGGTGTTCGCCTACACGGACTTGCAGAACAAGGGGCGAACCGCCAGTCTGCCCACGCTGACCGGAGACCCGGCGGCACTCCCCCTGGCGATCCTGTATACGTCGGGAACCATGGGGAAACCGAAGGGTGTGGTTCTGTCGCACGAGAGTCTGGTGGGCAATGCCATGCTGACCGGCGAGGCATTGACGCTCCAGTCCGGCGAGAGGGTGTTGGGCGCGCTGCCGCTCTTCCACGTCTTCGGCGTGAGTGTGGCGGTCGGCGCGATTGCCTTCGGAGCCACGCTGGTGCTCCAGGAGACATTCAATCCTGGCGAAGCGCTGGTCCTCATGGAGCGGGAGCGGGTGACGGTGTGTCATGGTGTTCCCACCATGTTCGAGTTGTTGATGCGAGAGCGCGGGTTTGCCGGTCGGGATCTGAGCGCGCTTCGCACCGGCATCGTGGCGGGGAGTACGGTACCCCCGTCGTTGGTCCGTCGCATCCGTACCTGGTGCGACGTGGAAGTGGCCTATGGCCTGACGGAAACCGGCCCAACGATCAGCCTGACGCGACCGGACGACCCGGCCGAGTTGCGTGAGACGACCGTGGGTCGGCCCCTTCCCGGGGTGGAGGTGCGGGTGGTGGATGTGGTGACGGGAAATCCGCAGGGCCAGGAGGCCGTCGGCGAGCTCGCGGTGAAGTCCGCCGGTGTGATGCTGGGATATCACCGCATGCCGGACGAAACGCGGAAGTCGTATTCGTCGGACGGCCTGTTCCTGACCGGTGACCTGGCGACGTACGATGCCAGTGGATTCATCCGGATCGCCGGGCGTCGCAAGGAACTGATCATCCGGGGCGGACACAACGTCACGCCACGGGAAGTGGAGGATGCCCTCCGTCCGCACCCCGCCGTCGGCGACGTCTGCGTGGTCGGTGCCCCGCATGAAGTGCTGGGGGAAATGATCTGCGCCTGTGTGGTGCCGGTCGAGGGAGCTATCGTAACCGGCGACGAGCTCAGGGAGTTCTGTCGCGAACATCTCGTAGATTACAAAGTCCCAGACGTGGTTCGCTTCCTGGGCGCCTTCCCGATGACCGGGTCCGGGAAAGTGCGCCGCCAGGAGCTGGCCCGCGTGGTGGGACTGGAGCCCAAGACGACGTGAATCAACCGAACCCAAGGCTGTCGGCAATGCCGTCGGCCACCGCCCACGCGCCCAATGCGGCGCTCCTGATCGACTTCGACAATGTGACGCTCGGCGTTCGCTCGGACCTGACCAAGGAACTCCGAACGCTGCTCAACAGTGACATCATCAAGGGGAAGGTGGCTGTCCAACGCGCCTATGCCGATTGGCGCCGCTACCCCCAGTACATCGTCCCGCTGTCGGAATCGTCCATCGACCTCATCTTCGCCCCGGCCCATGGGACGAACAAGAAGAACGCCACCGACATCCGACTGGCGATCGATGCGATCGAGCTGGTATTCACCCGACCGGAGATCGGAACGTTCATCCTGTTGTCGGGTGACAGCGATTTCTCGACGATGGTCATCAAGTTGAAGGAGTACGGCAAGTACGTCATCGGGGTGGGACTGCGCGATTCCGCCAGTGACCTCCTGATTCAGAATTGTGACGAGTACTACTCGTACAGCGACCTGGCTGGCCTCAGCAAGGACGACCGCGAAACGACGGCACGCGACCCCTGGGAATTGGTCCAGGAAGCGGTGACGCGCATGGTCGCCCAAGGCGATGTCATGCGGTCGGACCGCCTCAAGCAGGTCATGCAGCAGATCGACCCGAATTTCGAGGAGCGGAACGCTGGCTATAGCCGATTCAGCCGCTTTCTGGCGGAGGCTGCGAGCCGGGGCCTGCTGCACTCGACCAAACTGGAGAATGGCCAGTACGAGGTCAGCCCCATCGAAGCCGGCGGCGCCGCGGCGCCGGCCACCACGGCGCCCTCGGGCCGTGCACCCACCTCCAGAAGGACGCGGAAGCCGCGGAGTCGGACGCCTCGCTCAGGTGCGGCTGAGGAACCCGCACCTCCCTCTCGGAGCCGCACCCCACGATCGAGTTCCAGCGAGGCGCCGGCCAAGAAGAGCGGTCGCCGCCGCAGCACGACGTCGGCACGCGATGGTGGCAAGCTCACCCTCGCCAAGGCCTTCTCACTGTTGCGCGAGGCATTGCAGCAACTGGATCCGCCGGTCGACCAGGAAGCCTTGCGAGTACGCATGGTCGCCGTCCACGGCAAGGAAGACCCGCTGTTGGAGGCGGGACGGTTCCAGCGGCTGCTGCGGCAGGCCAACGACGCGGAAGTGGTGGACGTCCGCAAGGTAGGCGATGACGACTATGAGGTTGGGTTGACCGCGGCCGATGCCCAGGCGCGTGTGGCGGTTCAGTCCGCCGCCGCTCAGGTGCGCGGCGCGGCTGCCGTCACACCGGAGGCCGAAGTGAAGGCCGCCCCCGCCGCGGAAGGACCACGCCGCGGCATTCGGCATCGCCGGGGGTCGCGGGTGGCTGGAGCCGGTGACGCCCCCGTGCCGATGGTCGGTGTGGTGACCCTCGATGCTCCCAAGTCCGGGAAACAGTCGGCACGCACCGCCAAGAAGCCGGCACGCAAGAGCGCCTCGAAAACCGCGAAGAAGGCGGCCTCCAAGCCGAGGGCCAAGTCCGCGAAGAAGACCACGAAGAAGACCGCGAAGAAGAAGACGTCCACGGCCAAGCGCTCGAGGAAGAGCGCCACGAAGCGGAAGCCGGCCGCCAAGGCGTCCGCCGATTCATGACCGGCCCCGTCACGGGGAGGCCTCTCCCCGTGACCTTCTTCCGGCGTCCATCAGACGTCGTTGCCAGGGCCCTCCTGGGGATGGTCGTCGTGTCCCGTGTCCGGGGTACGCTCACGGCTGGACGGATTGTGGAGACGGAGGCGTACCTCGGGACGGGAGACCCCGCGGCGCATGCCTACCAACACCGGATCCACGCCGGTAACGCCTCGCTCTACGAGGCACCCGGGACGTGGTACGTCTATCGATCGTACGGCATTCACTGGTGTGCCAACATGGTGTGTCTGGGGCCAGAGGCCGGGGCGGCCGTCCTGCTTCGTGCGCTCGAGCCGGTCGCCGGCATCCCCGTGATGCGCCGCCGTCGTGGCGGTCGGCCGGATCGTCAACTCGCCGCCGGGCCAGGCAGACTCACGGCAGCGCTTGGTGTGACCCGGTCACTCGATGGCAAGGGCATGGCCGCGGCACCGGTCATCATCACCCGGGGACCCGGGGTCCCTGACCGTGACGTCGGCGTCACGCCGCGGGTAGGTATAACAAAAGCGGCCGATTGGCCGCTTCGTTATGTGATTGCCGGGTCGCCCTGGCTCTCCAGGGCGGCGCCTAGAAGGTCTCGCGGGACGGTCCCAGGCTGAACCGAAAGCCGCCAGCGAACGTATGCGTCGGCCCCTGGAAGTACTTCGATGCATCGGGCGAGGACGTGATCTGGTAGTATCCGAACAGCGCCCACTTGCCGAAGCGCCACTGCAGGCCCCCGATCCCTGAAGCATAGCCGACACTACCGCGCGCGGAGGCTTCTTCCTGGGCGGCGACCGGATCGCTCGGGGACCCGAGAACTTGCGGGTTGTAGGCCCACATCCAACCCACGCCGAGACCGATGTAGGGCTGGAATGCTCCCTGGAGGGGCACGCCCATGAGCAGCAGGTTGATGCGGCGAATGTTGTTGAACGATACCTGTTGCACCCCACCGGGTGCGGTCGGGTCTTCGTAGACGGCGAGGTTGTCGCTGCTGAAGATCTCGTCGTACGAAATGCGCAGAGCAGTCCGGCGCGCCGTGACGAAGAACTGGGCGCTCCCCATCGGAGCCGCCTTGTCCGTCTGGGCGGTGGTCTCGAAGATGGTGGCACCGCCGGCGGCCCCGACATACCATTTGAACGACCCTGTGCCGACATGGTCCTGGGCGGCCAGCGGGGTCGTCAGCGCCACCACGCCCAAGGCCAGCATGGGCAGTCCGCGGGTCAGCATGCTCATAGAGGTTGCCTCCTGGATGACTGGCGTGCGCCGGGATGGCCGATCAACTCGGCCCCGGCGAACCAACTCCTGTCGCTTCGAGGGCCAATCCAGCAAAACCCTTGCCCGATCGTGAAAAATCGACCAGAAAGCTCCGGCCATGAGCTCGGATCGGTCAAGAGGCACTCCAAGATAGGGAATTCCCCCAGAAAATGCGAGATTGCCAGGGCCCAACGATCGTGGGCCTAGCTCCTTGCTGCGCCAAGGCTTGGGGCACTTGGCCGTGAAATGACATGAGCCACTGGCGTTGGGCCTTGGTTTTTGCAAATAGCCATGGGGTATGGAGTTGAGTGACGAGCCCTAAATGAGCCCCAATTTCCCCCCGACACGGCGAAATGCCTCCATTGCCTGGTCGAGATCCTCCCGGGTGTGCCCCGCTGAAATCTGGCAGCGGACCCGGGCCTGACCCTTAGGGACGACCGGGTAGCCAAACCCGGTGACGAACACTCCTTCGTCGAGGAGCATCGCACTCATCTGGATGGCCTTGGCGGTTTCGCCCAGGATCACCGGGATGATCGGCGTCTCGCCGGGCAGCGGGTCGAAGCCCGCGGCCAGGAGCTGCTCTCGAAAGTACCGGGCGTTGTCCCGCAGAGAGGCGACGCGCTCGGGGTGCTGCTCGATGAACCGGATGCTCGCCAGTGCGCTCCCGGCCACCGTCGGCGGCAGGGCGTTGGAGAACAATTGCGGGCGGGCCCGCTGGGTGAGGAAATCGCAGACGCTCTCTGACGCCGCTGCAAAGCCTCCCGCGGCGCCGCCGAGGGCCTTCCCGAGAGTAGAGGTGATCATGTCGATCTTTCCGAGCAGCCCGAAGTGTTCCGCGGTGCCGCGGCCGGTCTGGCCGAGCACCCCCGTGGCGTGGGAGTCGTCGACGACCAGATAGGCGTCGTATCGCTCGCAGAGGTCCACCAGGTCGGGCAGGGGAGCGATGGCGCCCTCCATGGAGAACACGCCATCGGTGATCACCATGCGCACCCGCTTGCCTGAGGCGGCGCGCAACTGGGATTCGAGATCGGCCATATCGGCGTGGCGATAGACGGCCGACTGACACTTGCTGATGGACTTGGCAAGGCGAATGGCGTCAATGATGGAAGCGTGGTTGAGCTGATCGCTGATGACGATGTCGTCCGGGCCGAGTAGCGTCGCCGGCACCGCCTCATTGGCGTTCCAGCAACTCACGAACGACAGGGAGGCCTCGGTCCCGACGAAATCGGCGCACGCCTGCTCGAGGTCTCGGTGCACCGAGAACGTGCCACAAATGAACCGGACGGAACTGGTTCCGGCGCCGAAGCGATGCAAGGCTTCTTCCCCTCCGGCGATGATCTCCGGCTGATTGGACAGACCCAGGTAGTTGTTGGAGGAGAGTATGATGACCTCGCCCCGGCCCTCCATCGTGACACGGGAGGCCTGTGGGCTGTCCAGGTAGTTGAGGTGCTTGTAGACCCCTTCCGCGCGGAAGGTGTCCAACGTCTCTCGCACGTGTCGATCGAGGGCACTGCTCATGGCGCGATCTCCAGAATGACCTTGCCGGCGGCCCCGTCTTTGATGACCTCGATCGCCCCTGCGATGTCGGCCAACGGGAACCGGTGAGTGATGACAGGCGTGGGGTCGAGTTGTCCGGCCCTGAGGAACCGCTGCATCTCGTTCCACGTCTGATACATTTTTCGGCCGGTGACTCCGTAGAGCGTCAGGCCCTTGAAGATGACATCGCGGGCGAAGTCGACTTCCGTCGTCGTGCTGGGGGTGCCAAGGAGGTTGACCCGGCCGCCATGGCGGGCGGTGGCGAAGGCCTGGGCGTGTCCCACGGGGTGGCCGCTCATCTCACAGACGACGTCGACCCCGACGCCGTCCGTCAGCGCATGGATTCGTGCAACGACATCCTCCTCCTGCGGGTTGAGCGTCACGTGGGCTCCCATCTCGCGGGCGATGGCCAGACGCTTGGCGTTGAGATCGCTGGCGAATACCCGGGAGGCGCCGGCGGCTCGCGCGACTCCGACCGCGAAGCACCCGATGGGGCCGCATCCCAGGATGAAGACGGTACTGCCCGCGATGTCGGCCTCGAGAACGGTATGGAAGGCATTACCCATCGGGTCCATGATGGCCCCGATTTCGGTGGGAATGGAGTCCAGTTTCATGACGTTCGAGGCCGGCATGGCAATGAACTCGGCAAAGGCGCCGTCCCGATCCACGCCGATGATCTGGGTCCGTTGACACAGGTGGGCATGGCCGGTCCGGCATTGCAGGCAGTGCCCGCAGACGATGTGTCCTTCGGCCGTGACCCGGTCTCCGACGCTGAGCTGCTCTGTGGCCTCGGCTTCCTGACCCATTTCGACGATCTCGCCGGCGAACTCATGCCCGATGATGACCGGAGGGTGAAGCCGCCCGCTGGCCCAGGAGTCCCATTCCCAGATATGGAGGTCGGTGCCACACACGCCTGCGTGGTGGACACGGATCAGGACATCGTTGGGGCCGCAAACGGGACGGGGCATGTCCTTGACGGTCATGCCGGTCCCGGGCGCCTCTTTGACGACGGCGAGCATGGCGCTCCGATGCGAGGGTCGTTGGCGGGCGTGCGCGGCTAAATATGACCGTGAGCGACCCGAACGTGAAGAGTCGCGGCCCTAGGTAGCCACCGCGACCTCGGCTGGCTCGATCCGGACCGCACTCACCTTGAACGAAGCGATCTTGGCATAGGGGTCCAGGGCCGGGTTGGTCAGCAGGTTGACCGCCGCCTCGCGGAAGTGCATCGCAATGAACACCTGGCCGCGGGCCTGGCGGGAGGACACCCGGACGCCGATGAGTACCGAGCCGCGCCGGGACGTGACCCGGACGGTATCACCCTCCGCTACCCCAAGTGCCTCGACGTC
>JBDHIK010000008.1:0-47186 GCA_039587475.1 Gemmatimonadota bacterium
CCCCGGATCGATGTACGTGATCGACGTCTCCGACCTCCGCGAGCCGACCCTGGTCGCCGAGTTCCGTACCGAAGCGACGCTCGGGAGACCCCACAATTTCTGGGTCGATGAAGCGGGCGAAGTCCTCTGGCTGTCCTGGTATCGGGACGGCATCTTTGCCCTGGACGGCAGCGGGGAACTCCAGGGACGGCTCGACCTCCAGGGCCGAACCATCGTTCACGCCGACTACAGCACCGGCGTGGCAGGGTGCTTCGACACCATCGGAAACGACACCTGCGCCTGGGCTCCCCAGTTGCACAACGGCCTGCTGTACGTTGCCGACGTGAACAGTGGCCTGTGGATCTTCCGCCCTGAATTCTGAGTCTCCCCGGGCTCAGCGCCCCCCTCGTGACGAACGGGCCGGGATGCGCCATACTGAGGCATGACTCAGCCACCTCCCAAAGACTTCACGTCTCCCGAAATCCGTCTCGACCGTTGGGCCAAGGGACCCGGGTCCGAGGACCTGGTCCGGATGCTCACCGGCCCCAGGTCACGCCTGGATGAGCTGCTCCGGCTGGGACGCATCTTCACCGAGTTCCTCAAGGGGTTCCGCGCCTTCCATTTCGTCGGGCCCTGCGTGAGCGTCTTTGGCTCGGCGCGTTTCCAGGAAGGGCATCGCTACTACGAGATGTCGCGTGAAGTGGGGCGGCACCTGGGCCGCCTGGGGCTCACGACCATGACCGGCGGTGGGCCCGGCATCATGGAGGCAGCCAACCGCGGGGCCAAGGACGTCGGGGGCGTGTCTATCGGATGCAATATCGAGCTGCCCCATGAACAGCACCCGAATCCCTACCTCGATCGCTGGGTCGAGTTCCGCTATTTCTTCATCCGGAAGGTCATGCTCGTGAAATACAGCATGGCCTTCGTGGTGCTCCCGGGCGGATTCGGAACACTGGACGAAATGTTCGAAGCCCTGACCCTCGTTCAGACGAGGAAGATCGCGGGCTTCCCCATCGTCCTCATGGGCCAGGACTACTGGCGGCCCGTACGTTCGTTCATCGAAGAGACTCTCGAAGGCAATGGCGCCATCAGTCCCGGGGACGCCGGCCTGCTGACGCACACCGACTCACCCGAGGAAGCCGCGGCGGTGATTCGTCGTTGCATCACCGCCCGTCGAGACGAAGCCGCCATCAAGCAGGGAAGCCGCATCCTGCGCGAACGCTAGCGGGAGGGCCGGGAGTAGAGTTCCAGGTACTCGAGACCGTCCTCGTCCGTGTTGGTCAGATAGACCGTCTCCCGCCCCACCCCGACCACCTGACGGCCCAGGGTCAGTTCAACCTGGTGCACCCGTCGGCCAGAGCGATCGAACACGTCGAATACCTGCGGTTCACCGGCCTGCGCCCAGCGCCCCACCCACAACTCGTCGTCGGGAGCCAACCAGACCAGCGCCGGGTCGAATGGGGGCAACCACTCGGCGAATTCGTTGTTGGCGATGGTCTCGGCAACCGCGGCCTCCGTCATCTGGTCCGTCGGCGTGTGGCCCAGGCCACCATTCGGCCCCCGGCCGCTGATGGGACTCCGCGCCAGAAAGCGGCGAACGAAGACCTCCCGGTCAGCCGCACTGGTCCGTTGCGCACGGAAGGGCACCGGCGCGCCCCGCCGCCACGTTCCATCCTGATCACGGACTTCAACCAGGTATCCCTCCGCCCGTACCACCACCACGCCTCCATCGGCCCGCACCCGCCAGGCATCACGGAGGGCGAACGGCACGTAGGGGAGGCCCGCGGTCCTGCGCGGCAACCCGGCATCCGATCGAGGGGTGATACCGCGCACCGTGAGAAGGGTGTCGACCTGTCCGGAACTGGGGTCCCAGCGAGCCACCGGCGCGGCGCTGTCGACCGCGTTCGGCGGCATCCTCCGAGCCCATCGCGGAATGACGAAGTACAGGCGGCCACCGGCGTCCGCTCCACCCGGCCAAATGCCGTAGGGAATCTCCGCCGGGCGGTTCGAGAAGGCGCGGTGGATGACACCGTCGGGCCCGATCACGGCGAGCCGGCTGTTGCCCATGTCCACCAGGAGCGTGGAATCGCCAGGAAGACCGATGAGCCGCTCCGGGAGGCGATATTCCTCCGGGCCCTGACCCGGACCGCCGACCAATCGATCTGTGGTCGTTGCCGGATCGAACAACGAGACCCTCTCCTCCACCCAGTCGGAGATCAGTACCCGTCCGTCCGCCAGTTCCCGGACACCGCGAATCTGGCTGAACGGTTCGGAAACCAGTCGCTTGGGGCCTTCGAGGGTCACCACGGGGACCGCCTGGCCCCAACCGACGGCAACCGCGCCGGAAACGCCGGATAGGGTCAGGAGCGCCCAAGTTGCCAGCGCAATCGCCGGCCGGCCCGCGTAGTGCTTCATCGATTGGGTGATGCGCACCGGCGCGTAAAGGTCGCGGCGGGACGCCCCCTGGCCATTGGAGCCCTGAGGGTGCATTCTACGCTATGGCCCCTCTGATCCTGTATCATCGGACCACCATCGGTCAGGCGAGCGAAGCGGTGCGCAACGGCTTCCGCGACGAGGACTGGACCTTCGGGATACGTGATTCACGGTCTCGGGATGGCGACGACATGCACCTCCGGGGCGTGTGGCTCACCGACCGTCCTCTGAATTCAGTCGACGGGCCACCCGGCGACGCGGTCGTCGAGATCTCCGTCGACCTGGCGGAGTCCTCCCTGGAGACGTTCGAGATCGAAGGGATCTTTCACGACACCCGGCTCTGGGTGGTACCCGCAGAACTCCTGAACCCCCACGCCCAGGCCCATATCAAGGAAGTGGATCCCAACACGTCGTGGCAGTTCGACACCGGGACCGGCCCCGCCTCCGACATCAAGTAGACGCGCACACGAGCCCTGGCCGCTGAAGCGGTGGACGTGGTTCGTCATGAACGTCGCGACCTCCCGAGCGGCCTTCCCGGTCGCCGCCTCGCTGTCGCTGGTGACCAAAGCACCGGCACCCTCTTCGGTCGGCGCCTCCAGCGTGACGATCCCCAACGAGTCCAGCCGGGAGCGCCGCTCCCGGTGCCGCCGATGATGAGCACGTTGCCGTGAACGCCCGGTGGGGGTGGACTGGCTTGCCGAGTCGGTTATTCTGCCACTGACGGCATCAACTCTGCAAGCAAGGTACCCGTGACCGGTTCTCTCGACGCCATTCTCAAGCCGCGGGCGATCGCCGTGGTCGGCGCTTCACGGGCGCCACACTCGATTGGCCAGCAAGTCGTCACGAACCTGATCGACCACGGCTTCACCGGAGCCGTGTATCCGGTGAACCCCAAAGCCCACAGCATCAAGTCGGTTCGTTGCTTCCCCAGTGTCAGTGCCATCCCTGATCACGTCGACATGGCCGTGATCGTGGTTCCCAAGGACTTCGTGGTGCCGGTCGTGAGAGATTGTGCCGCTGCGGGGGTCCGGGGCGTCGTCGTCATCTCGGCAGGATTCAAGGAAGTCGGCGGTGCGGGCGTTGCCCGGGAAGAGGAATTGGTGGCACTGGTTCGAGCCCACGACATCCGCATGGTCGGCCCCAACTGCATGGGAGTCCTCAACGCCGATCCGGACGTGTCGATGAACGCGACCTTCGCTCCCACCATGCCACCGTTCGGCCGGGTCGGCTTCGTCTCCCAATCGGGCGCCATGGGCCTCAGCGTGCTCGACTACGCTCAGGAATACGGCATCGGGATCTCCCAGTTCGTCTCGATGGGGAACAAGCCAGACGTCAGCGGCAACGACGTGCTGATGCAATGGGAACACGATCCCACCGTCGACGTCATCCTGATGTACGTGGAGAGTTTCGGGAACCCGGCTCGATTCCGCGACATCGCCACGAGGATTTCACGCAAGAAGCCGATCATCGTGGTCAAGGCCGGCCGGTCGGAGGTTGGGGCCCGCGCGGCATCGTCCCATACCGGCGCGCTTGCCGACGGCGACGCCTCGGTAGACGCCCTCATGCACCAAGCCGGCGTCATCCGGGCAAGCAGCGTCGAAGAGCTGTTCGATTTGGCCATGGGATTCGAAGAAGGACGGCTCCCCGCCTCACACCGTGTCGCCATCGTCACCAACTCGGGTGGCCCCGGCATCCTCACGGCCGATGCCCTGTCGGAGCAGGGCCTCACGGTGCCTGACCTGGAACCGGATACGGTTGCCCAACTACAACCCCTGTTCCCGGCCGAGGCGTCCATTCGGAATCCCCTCGACATGATCGCCTCGGCCACACCAGTGGGATACCGGACCGCGCTGGATGCGCTCCTGGCAGACGACGGGGTCGATGCCGCGGTCGTCATCTTCGTCCCGCCGCTCGGTGTGCAACAGGAGGATGTCGCCAAGGCCATCGCCGAGGTCGGGACCCGGAGCACCAAGCCCGTGCTGACCGTCCTGATGGGGAGGAAGGGGCTTCCTCAGGGGAAGGCCACGCTCCACGATGCCGGGATCCCGGCGTTCATCTTCCCGGAGTCCGCGGCGCGGGCACTGGCGGCGATGCACCATTACCAGGTGTGGCGCGACCGACCTGATGAGCCGATGCCCGACCTCCTCGTCGATCGGGCCCGTGCCGCCGCGCTGCTCGATGAGGCCGGAGACGCTCCCCGACTGTCCGAACTGGCGACCCTGGATCTCCTGCAGGCGTATGGCATCACCACTGCCCCCGCCGGCCTGGCAACTTCCGAGGACATGGCCGTCCAACTGGCCACGAACATCGGGGGGCCCGTGGCACTCAAGATCGTAGCCCCGGCCATCATTCATAAGACCGATGTCGGGGGAGTCGTGACCGGCGTCGATGGAGCCGAGCAGATCCGGTCGGCCTACCGAAGCATCATGGACCGGGCCGGGGCGGTCGTACCCCAGGTCGACATCAGCGGTATCCTGATCCAGAAGATGGTGCCGAGTGGAACCGAGATCATCATCGGCATGTCCCGGGAGCGTGTGGGGCCGATGATCATGTTCGGTCTGGGCGGCATCTTCGTCGAAGTGTTGAAGGATGTGGCATTTCGGGTGGCGCCGCTGACCCCTGCGGACGCCGGAGACATGATCCGCGGCATTCGGGGCCTGCCTATCCTCCAGGGTGTCCGCGGAGATTCTGCGGTGCCACTGGAGTCCATCACCGATGTGCTGCTCCGGGTCTCGCGCCTGGCGGTCGATTTCCCAGCCATCAGCGAGCTGGACATCAATCCTCTCATGGCGGGCCCCGACGGAATCGTGGCGGTGGACGGCCGCGTCATGTTGGCCAGGAAGGCCTGAACATGGATCTCCGCATCGCGCTGGGCCTCATTGGGTTAGGCGTCGTGGTGGGGTTCGTGATCCGTTCGAGCCTGAAGTTCCTCTTCAAGGTTTCCGTGATCCTGATTGCCCTGACCGCGTTTCACGTCATATCCCCTGACGGCATCCCGGAGATGGTCCGGCAGGGTCTCGATTGGGCCTACGACACGGTTCGCTCCGAGGCGGAGGACGCCCTCCCAGACCGGTGACCTCGACCGCCTGCCTGACATCTCTTGACCGACGGGCGGGCATCGCGCCATCGGGTTACCAGCCCCACTGGCGATACCAAACCGCATGTGACAGTTTCCGCCCTTCGGCCAGAACCTTCCCGCTATCGAGGTGTTACATCATGAGACGGCGAATCCCGGCGGTTATCCTTCTGCTCCTTCCCATGTTGGCGGCCTGCGCTTCTTCTTCCGTCACGACCGGTCAAAGCCCTGCCCCGGACGGCGGAGATGCCGCCGCCCAGGCCACCAAGACGGATTCGGCGTTTACCAAGGCCCTCAAGTCCAGCGTCGCCCACGAAGGGCTCTTTACCATCTATCAGGACTCGGTGACCGGGAAGACGCACCTGGCCATTCAGCCCGATCAACTGGACCGGGAGTTCATCTACTTCACGTACACGGAAAACGGCGTAGTGTGGGCCGGCCAATTCCGTGGCCGGTTCCGGGACAACAAGGTCTTCACCATCCGGAAGCGATTCGAACGCATCGAGTTCGTCACCCTCAACGACAATTACTACTTCGACCCCGACAATGCCCTGGTGCGGGCCGAGACGGCCAATATCAGCGAGGCCGTGATGGCGTCGGAGAAGATCGTCGGCATCCAGGATTCGACGGGAACGATCCTCATCGACGGAGATGGGCTGTTTCTCACGGAGTTCCTGTCACGCGTCAAGGCGCCGTCACCCGCCGGGGCCCGGCCCGGGGCATTCTTCACGCTGGGTAGCCTGAGCAAGGACAAGACCCGTATCGACGCCATCCGGAACTACCCCAAGAACACCGACGTCGTCGTATCCTATGTCTACGACAACATGAACGCCCGAAACGGCGGGGGTCCGGACGTCACCGACGCCCGTTTCGTCACCATCACGGTCCAGCACTCACTGATCGAGATGCCGGAGAATGACTTCCAGCCGCGGTTCGACGATGCGCGGATCGGCTACTTCACGCAGCAGGTGACGGACCTTACGTCGATCAGCGCCACTCCCTATCGCGACATGATCAATCGCTGGAGCCTGGTCAAGCAGGACCCCAACGCCGCCATATCCGAACCGGTGGAACCCATCACCTGGTGGATCGAGAACACCACGCCCGTCGAGCTGCGCCCGACGATTCGGGAGGCCGCGCTGGCCTGGAACCTTGCCTTCGAAGCCGCCGGTTTCCGCAACGCCGTCGTCGTCATGGAACAACCTGACGATGCCGACTGGGACGCAGGTGACGTCCGCTACAACGTGCTGCGCTGGACCTCGTCACCCAACCCTCCATTCGGGGGCTATGGGCCCAGTTTCGTGAATCCGCGCACCGGCCAGATCATCGGCGCCGACATCATGCTGGAGTTCAGCTTCGTCACCAACCGGGTCTTCCAGGACCGTGTGTTCGAGACCGCCGCCCTGGGACTCCCCGACAGCACCAGCGGGCTCCTGGCCGGCTTCGACGGCGCCGACCCGCACGTCTGCAGCTTGGGAATGCACCTCCACAACAACACGCTGTTCGGGCTGCACGCCCTTCGGGCCTTCGGCGTCGAGGACTACGAGGTGGACGCGTACCTCCGCCAGGCCCTTCACTTCCTGGTGCTGCACGAGATCGGCCATACGCTGGGTCTCAATCACAACATGAAGGCCTCGCAGCTTCACACCCTGGAGGAGATCAACGACGCCGAGCTGACGGCAGCCCTGGGCCTTACCGGCTCGATCATGGACTACCCCGCCGTGAACGTGGCGCCGCGCGGTACCATGCAAGGGCAGTACTACTCCACGCGGCCCGGCCCCTACGACCTCTGGGCCATCGAGTTCGGCTACTCGCCTGAGGTGGCTGGGATGGAGGCCGAGGAGGCCCGTCTCGAGAGCATCCTGAGCCGCTCCACCGACCCGCAACTGTTCTTCGGCAACGACGCCGACGACATGCGCGCCCCGGGCAAGGCCATCGACCCGCGTGTCATGATCAACGACATGTCGCGGGACGCGATCAGCTACAGTGCCCAGCGCGTCGGACTGGCCAACGATGTCATGGCCGAGATCGGCACCAAGTTCGCCGAGCCGGGCCAATCCTACCAGGAAATGCGGAACGCCTACTTCACGCTCACCGGCCAGCAGGCCTGGGCCCTGTGGACGATCTCCCGCTACATCGGCGGCCTCTACGTCGATCGGGCAGTCGTGGGGCAGCCCGGCGCGACCCAGCCATTCATGCCAGTCGCGGCCGCCGATCAGCGACGGGCCATGGAAGCCCTGGCCGTTCATGCCTTTGCACCGGACGCCTGGGACGCACCGGCCGACCTGTATCGGCACCTCCAGACCCAACGTCGCGGTTTCAACTTCTTCGTCACCACCGAGGACCCCAAGATCCACGCCCGGGTCCTGGGGATCCAGCAGGCCACCCTGGCCCACCTGCTCCACCCCAGGGTGCTGGCGAGGATCACCGACACCGAACTCTACGGCAACGGCTATCCGCTGGCGACGTACATGGTAGACCTCAACCGGGCCATCTTCAGTGCCGATGCTTCGGGCACGGTCAACACCTTCCGCCAGAACCTCCAGGCAGCCTACACCAATAGACTGATCGCCATCCTTGGCCAGGACAGCAACTACAGCTACCCGGCCCGCTCGATGGCCTACCGGAACCTGATGGCCATCAAACAACTGGCCGAAGGCAACGAAGCCGGCGATGCGCTCACGAGAGCCCACCGGGCCTACCTGGTCCACATCATCGATGAGGGCACGGACGAGTACTGACCCGCAGCACTCGAAGATGCGAAAACCCCCCGGCCGTTCACGACCGGGGGGTTTTCTGTGAGAGAGCCATCCGAACTCGGCGCGGCTACATACCCAACAGGGGAATCCCGATACCGAAGTTCAGGTGGATGTCGTGCTGGGTCTTCGACTCGACCTGAGCGGGAATGCCCACCAGGTTGGGATCGAGATTGTAGATGTAGTCTTCCGCGGTCACCATGAAGTGAACGAAAGGCCCCAGGCGGAAGCCCAGGCTGGCGCCGATGACGCCACCGAGATCCGTGGTATTGCTGGCGCCGGCGAACGCGTCTCCGCCTCGCGAGGTGACGCTCAAACCACCGCTCAGGCCGAGAGACAGTGGACTCGTCGCGGGCAAGAGCTGCACCCAGAGCTGCCCGGTTCCGGTAATCAGATTGGCATTCGCCGTCGTGTCGATCCCGGTGGCCGACAACGTCAGGGAGCTCGGCATGTAGGCCCCGGAAACCTCGATGCCGAAACGCTCACCGAACCCGAGAGCCATCCGGCCGCCGACCGAGAAGGAAATCTCCTGCTTGAACTCGGCGAGCTGAGGATTGGGCCCGATCGTCGCCGCGCTCAACAGCGGCTGCGTCGGGATGTACACACCGACTTCCGGCGCGATGCTGAACGACTGGGCACGCAGTCCCATCGGGGCCAGCAATACGCCGAACGCGACACATAGACCCACAGCTGCGCGGCGGAACCAGTCGATATCTCTGTTGAACCAGTCCATGTCCCTCATGGTGCTCTCCCGTTGATCGTTCGAAGCCCAACCCGCCATCAACAGCCACAGCGTCCCAGGGGGCAAGCAGCAGGCCACGGGGTCGTTGGCCGTAACACTTGCTACGACAATCGGTTACGCCATGACTGCAAGAGGTGGCACCGGTCGAATGACCTAGCATATTGCAGGATACCGTGGCACGCGATTGTGATACACGACCCCCGAGCGATACCTTCCCTGGCCGCCCTTCCCGGAGTTCACCATGCGATGGATCCCCTTCCTTGCCGGCGCCGCTCTCCTCGGCTTCGCGGCCCAGAGCGCCCCCGCCCAGACCGAGCACGCCGCCTTCGTGATGACACTCGGCAGCGACACGGTGGCGGTCGACCAGTTCGTCAGGACACCGCGTGCCCTGGACGGGGCGCTCCTGATCCGTATTCCGGTCACGCGCGTTGCCACGTACCGGGCTCGGCTCCATGAGAACGGTACCATCGCACGAATGGAGATTCGCTGGTGGACGCCTGCGCCTGAAGCCGGGCCGCCCCAGCCACCGGATGTGGTGGTGGCCTTCACGTCCGACAGCGCCCACATCCGGACCATGCAGGGAGCCGAGAGCAGCGAGACGACCGTCGCGGCCCCCGCCGGAACGGTACCCTTGGTCCATTCGGTCTATTCCGCGGTGCTGTACCAGCAGGCGCTGGTACAGGGATTCGCCTCGGCGGGACGCGGGTTCCAGGCACAGTGGCTGGCCCTCGACAGGCGCAATCAGGTCTCCCAGACACCGGTGACGGCTCGAGGTGCGGACTCGGTTGCCATCGGTTACTTCGCGGGTACGCTGGTCGCCCGTGTCGATGAGGCGGGCCATATCCTCGGACTGCACGGGCGCGAATCCACGGCCAAGTTCCTGGTCACCAGGATCCCCGATATCGACCTGGAACTTCTGGCAGCTGATTTCGGGGCTCGTGACGCCGCTGGACGGGGTTTGGGCTCGATGTCGCCTCGCGATACGGCCCGCGGCATCGTCGGCGATGCCATCGTCACGATCGACTATTCACGGCCCAGCAAGCGCAATCGGGTCGTGTGGGGCAACGTGGTTCCGTGGGATGTCGTATGGCGAACGGGGGCCAACCGGGCAACGCACTTCAGCACCGACCGGGACCTGACGATCGGGGGAAGCGCCGTGCCCGCCGGGACCTATACCCTGTTCACCCTTCCGGCGGAGAACCAGGCCCTCCTGATCGTCAGCAGGCAGACCGGTCAGTGGGGTACGGTCTATCGCGAAGAGAACGACCTGACGAGAATCCCGCTCACCGTGGACCCCCTCGACGAACCGGTCGAGCAGTTCACCATCACCGTCGTGGAGCAGGATGCCAGGTCTGCACTGCGCCTGGAGTGGGATGACCTGAGGATGTGGGTGGAGATGCGGGAGGCGGACGGGGACTGAACGCGCGGCCGCTAGCCGCCGGCCCGTTGCTCCCGTTCAATCCGTTCGATCATCCTCCGGCCATTCGCATTGGCAGGGTTGAGCCTGACCGAGGATCGGTAATTGGCGAGCGCGCGCGCATAGTCACCCGCCTCGAAGTACGCTTCGCCCAGACTGTCGTAGGGGTTCGAGGAGGTCGGATACATCGCCACGTTCATCTGAAACACGATGATGGCGTCCGCGACCAGACCCGAACGCAGCAGGGCGTAGCCCAGGCCATTCAATGTTGCCTCATCGAACGCCTCGGGCTGGTCAGCCCGCAGCAATCGGAATCGCTCGATTCCGGCCTCGATGCCTTCGACCCGGATGACCTCCTCCAACTCGAGCCGCACCAGCCGTCCCGGATCATCCCACGATTCGTAGTCGAGCCACTGCACCGCAGGGTGTTCCCCTGGAACCGTGAGCGCCAACGCATCGGCGAGCAGCAACATGCCGTTGTCGCTGTTGGAGAACAGGACGACACCTGTCCCATCCGCGGGAAAACCGACGACGAACGCCCGGTAGCCGCCGTTGTGCCCCCAGTGCCACATCCCCCACCCATGTGGCTCCCCGTCTTCGAGACCCCACCCAAGCCCCCACATCACGTCGCCGGGTCCGTCATCCTCGTCTGCAACGACGTTGGCCAGAGGCACCATGAGCGCCGCACGCAGTGAGTCGCTCAGCCGATCGCCCCGGAGGACCGCCAGCAGGAAACGGCTGTAGTCCTCGGCGGTCGTGTGCAGACTCCAGGCGGCATTCGCTTCCTCCCCGACATCCCGCTTGGAGCGCACCGTGCCATTCTGATTGTGCCCCAGCGCCACATCGGCATCGGGAGTCTGGGTCCAGCGATAGCTCGAATGATCCATCCCCAGCGGCTCGAACACCAGCCGCCGCGCCAGCATCTCGATGGATTCGCCGGTCACATGCTCTACGCTGCGCTGCAGGTAGACAAATCCCTCTCCTGAGTAACCGAAGGTCTGCCCAGGTGCACGTACGAATTCGAGACGCTCGTCCTGCCCCCGCCAGTTCGGAAGTCCGCTCGTGTGGCCCATGATCATCCGGGCGGTCACGGCGTCGACGCGCTCGTCGTGCGAGAGATCGGGGTAGTCGAAATACTCTGACAGTGGCCGGTCCAGGTCCAGCAGACCCTGGTCCACCAGCTGGAGCACAACGTAGGCGAAGAGCGGTTTGCTCAGGGACGCGGCCTCGAACACGGTGACCGCGGTGACCGGCGCCCCGGTGTCCACGCTTCTGACCCCGAGCGCCAGACTCCGTGCCACCCGACCGTCGGCGATCACCGTGAGCTGGAGGCCAGGCACCTGAGCGCGAGCCATCAGTTCACCAAGGCGGCCCTCCAGCGTGTCCTGGGCCGAAACGGTCGCGGCTCCCAGCCCGAGCAGGGCCAGGGCGCCGAGCCCTCGCAGGAAGCCCAACGAGAGAGGAACGGTCATCCACCCATGCCGGGGAAGTGGAACAGGACCCCGGCGGTGATCATCAGGGCCTGATTCTTCAGATTGATATTGGGGTTGTCGACGATTTGGGTCAGGCCCATGTCGTACCGGACACCCACCAGGAACATCTTGATGGCCAACTCGCCGCCGAAGATCAGACCCCAGTCCGTGCTCTTGAGAGGAAGACCTTCCGTGACGCAAGGCACTCCGCTTGCCCCATTCTGCACGTCGGCCTTGCAGGTAGACAGGAACGAGATTTGTGGTCCGCCGTAGAGCTCGAGCCCGAGAATCCCGCCCAGTGGCACGTCGACCGTCAGCAAGACGGGGACCTCGATGTATTCGATCTTGAACTTGGTCGACGGGGTCGTATTGGTGGTCGCGCCCTTCTGCACGTACAGGAGTTCCGGTCGTAGCCCGATCATTCCGCCGCTGAACCCGATCTCCACGAACCCGCCGGCAACGAACCCGGTCTGACTATTGAACGCATCGGATCCGTTGCCCCGAAAGCTGGAAATCGATGGGCCGACCAGAACCCCGATGCCCTCGATTTGCGCTTGCATGATGCCACTGTGACCCGCGAGCAGGGCCGCTGTCAGAAATCCGAGAACGAACGAACGGCGCATGATCTCTCTCCTGGAGGGGTTCAAAGTGGACACAGCACAAGATCGGACGGAACCCGGCAACCCGCAATGCCGCTGGGTGGTCAGCGTGCCGCCGCCTCCCCGCCGCTTGCCGCGACCCAGCCCGGGTACGCGCCGGCCACCCGGACGTACTCGAACTCGGCGTACCGCCCGAGCACCGGTGCCATGGTATCTCGGAGTGTGGTAGCCACTTGAGGAGCAGCAGGATCGGGACCGCGATAGAGAGGTTCACCCGCGGCCAGGGACCGGACTCCGACAGGAGTGTCCGTCGCTTCCACCGACGTGGCAGGGACGTATCCCGCGGTGCCATCCGGAAGGAACACGCGATACCATCGCCCGGTTGCCGCAACGGCCCGCATCAACGTGTGCCGCTCGACCTCCCCGAGGCCCACGGATCGGGCATCCGGGCTGGATCGTAGCGTCGTGGGATCAGCACTCCTCACCAGGCTCCCCAGGCGAGACCGGTCGGCAACGACGACCGACGGCTCGGTCCCTGGGTCGTGAACGAAGGGCCAGGGGTCTACGGCCCCGATGCCGCGGCGGTAGATCCCGAAGTGCAAATGGGGTGGGGTGGTTCGGGCGTTGCCACTGTTTCCGACGAAACCGATGGTGTCCCCAACGCTTACGGTCTGGCGACGAGCCACGGCCTGACTGTCGAGGTGGGCATAGTAAAGGTAATGGCCTTGCTCACCATCGAGCTGCCACACCACCTTGCCGCCCAGGCCGCCTTCCCGTACACGGGTGATCCTGCCGGACGCCGCCGCCAGCACCGGTGTCCCGCGTGGCGCGAAGATGTCCACGCCGTGGTGATCGCGCCGGCCGCCGTCGCGCGGGGCTCCGAACCGGCTGAGAATGGCGTCGCTGTCCCTGCCCTCCACCGGGAATGCCAATGAAGGGCCCGATGCTATCGTGAGAACGTACTGCGCCCCCCGCAGCAATTCCGGGTGAAGCCTGAGGACGTACACTCCGTCACGATTGAACGTCCCGGTCAGCCCTGGACTGATCGAATCGACGCTCGCGACATGCAACAGATCGGCCGTCGAATCGCCCTGGGCCCTGAACAAGTCGACGAAGACGCGGACGGATGTGTCTCCATACAGATCCAGTTGGACGGTATAGGCCTCCCCGCGACGGGCCTCGAACCGATAGCCAATGGCCACGGCGGAATCCCCCGGGAAGTACCCCGCTTCCTGGTAGGGGAGATCGATGGTCGTGGGCCGGCGGAGGGCCTCACTTCCGGCGGCCTGCCAGCCACGACCGAGGGCGGTTTCGAGGAGCCCCGCCTGCTCCAGCGAGGCCTGGTAGGCCTCATGGAGGGTCGTGTGATGGAAGTAGTCGTGGAGTACGGCCGAATCGTGGCAGCCGACCAGGGCCACGACCGAACAGAGGGTCGTAAGACGTGTTGCGCGATTCATACCTTCGATACGGACCCAGTGTCCTGAGGATTCAGCCCGCAACGCCTCGCGGGTCTGCGGGAAAATCGACCTCCACCGTCAGGCCGTCCCGCGCCACATCCGTGGCTCGGAATACCGCCCGGGCCTCCTCGAGCAACTCCGGGGCGTCCCGGCTGTAGCGGGCTGAGATATGCGTCAGGAGCAACCGGCGGACTCCCGCCTGGAGCGCGGTTTCGGCGGCTTGGCGCGCGGTGGAATGGCCGGCCTGGCGGGCCCGCTCGACCTCGTCATGACTGAACGTGGCCTCGTGGATCAGGAGATCGGCCCCGCTGGCAGCTTCGACGACGGCGGGGCCGGGACGCGTGTCGCCGGTATAGACCACCGTGCGCCCCGGTCGGGCCTCACCAACGAGATCTTCGGGACTCACCCGCACGCCGTCATCCGTGACCACGGTCTCCCCCCGATGCAAGGCACCCCACAACGGGCCCTCCGGAACACCGAGCTCCCTGGCCTTGTCCGGATTGAAGCGGCCCAGCCGGTTCTTCTCGACAAGTGAGTACCCCACGGTATGGGCCCGGTGGTCGGTGGGAAATACCACGATGTCGTACTCGTCACGGGACAGCCGGTCGCCCGCTTTCAGCTCCACGATGTCGACCGGGAACTTGAGGCGTTCCACCCCGACCTCGAGGGCCGCCCCAAGGATGCGCCGAGCCGACTTGGGGCCGTACAAGGTCATGGGATCCTTGCGATCCTGCAGTCCCATGGTGCGGATGAGCCCGGTCAGCCCCAGGAGGTGGTCGGCGTGAAAATGGGAAAAGAAAATCTCACGTAGAGAGAACCCCACACCGTAGCGCATCATCTGTCGCTGGGTGCCCTCCCCGCAATCGAACAGCAGCATTTCGCCCTCGCGGTGGATTGCCAGGGCGCTGGGGTTTCGATCGAGAGTCGGGATGGCGGCACCGGTTCCGAGAAAGGTCACGCTCAGCATGGCGGTAAGGTACTCCGCACCAGAGCGGCACAGAAGGGCGGCCAGGGGGTCCCGGGACGCGGCTATATTCCGAAGCGTGCGCATCCTCTCATGCCATCGCCTCGTCTGCCGCATCGCAACGATCACCGCGATGCTGGTTGCGGGATTCAGCTTCCCGGCACACGCTCAGATCGTCACCGACTCACTGCTCCGGCTCGTTCCCGGATCACGGTACGCCGCCCTGGCGGGCCAGACATGGCTGTTCGGCAGCGGGCACCGGAGGCTGTGGACCGACACCATTGCGGTGCCTCGCCTCGACTTGCGCCAGACCGAAGGAGGGGTCGCCCCCGCCTGCTCACCTCCGTCGCTGCTGTCAGACGATATCCGCTTCACGGCGAGCGACGGCAGCTCCTGGTTGTTCAGTTCCATGGACAAGCCGTTCGCCGCCCGGTACCTCCCACCCTCTCTGTACCGCAGTGCGGCCGGCCGCCTCGTTCAGGATGTCGTCAGCTCGACCCACCCCGCAGCGCCCACGATCGTGCCCCCGTTGTACCAGGCCGTGGGCATTCCCTACCCTGATGCGACCCTCCTTGCGCTCCCGGCGACGGAGGACCTCACGGATTACGGCGGCGACATCGTGGAGCGACCCGGCTGGTGGAGCCCTGACCTTGCCGCCGGGAACCGCCATGTGCCAGGCCTGGTGGACGTCGTCGAGATCATAAGCACCCAGGAACTGTGGCAGATCACCAAGGCCGATGGCTACATCGTCGATGCCCGTGCCTATCTCACCTCGAGGCTCATGGACGTTCTGGTCGGAGAGACGGCCGTGGACTACAACCGCATCCGCTGGGGCAGGACGGCGGATGGCCCGCCGTCGGCATGGAAGCCCATCCCCTGGGACCGCGGCTCGGCATTCGCTTCGTTCGACGGTTTGAGTCGCTGGTATGCCCGGTTCTACGTTCCTGCCCTGGTGGAATTCGAAGACACCTACCCGAGCATCTTCGGGCTCGTGTCTCAGGCACTGGTTCTCGACCGTCGCCTTCTCGCCGGGCTGGAGTTGGCCACGTGGGACTCGGTCGCCACCGTCATCCAGACGGCCATGAGCGACAGCCTGATCGACGCCGCCGTGGCCCGTATGCCACCCGAGATGTACCGGAGGGAAGGCCCCGAGTTGGCCGCCGCGCTCCAGGCCCGGCGCGACCACTTGCCGGAAGCGGCCGAAACGTTCTATCGCCTCCTGGCAGAATGGGTGGACGTGCATGCCACCGAGCCAGGCGCAGACGTCGAGGTGCGGCGCGTGTCGGAGGACCGGTTGGCCGTCACGATCCGAGACCCTTCCCGAACCGGCGCCGCGGCCGACACTACCCCCACGTTCTCACGGGTCTTCCGGGCGGACGAGACACGCGAGGTGCGTCTCTACCTCGATGGCGAGCGCGGCGGCGTCACGATCGTCGGGGAGGGCCGCCAGCGCATCCGGCTCCGCATCGTCGCTGACGATGACGGGGATGCGGTACACCCCTCTGACGCCGAGAACACGGACGTGCACCAGGACGCAGGCGGGACCGAGGATCTCGGGGCGTTCGATTTCGGCCCGATGCTCGGAGGCCACCTCACCCTGCATCGCACGCCGCGGGCCCTGGCCAATGGCTGCAGCCCGGCACCGCCCGCTCCGGCACCGGACCTTCGCTCCCCGGTCCGCGATTGGGGATCGGTCTGGATCCCGGTCCCCGCGGTGGGGTACACCAGCGGACTCGGTGTCTACGTCGGAGCCGGTGTGGCCCGCAGCGACTACGCTTTCCGGCAATACCCGTTCAAGGCCCGACACGCCCTGTGGGGTGGATACGCCTCCACCCCCAACTCCTTCTTCGCCGCGTTCTACAGCGACATCCGCTCGGTGGTCGGACCCTTCGGAGTAACTCTCGACGCCAGGGCATCCGGCGTCGGCAATCCCGAGTACTACGGGCTCGGCAACGAGACGACCAACACGCAGCCCGAATCGTTCTACCAGATCGACCAGTTCCAGGGCGTCGTGGCCCCGCTGGCCACGTTGAGTCCGAGCCCCAACACGCAGGTGGCGGCCGGCGTGTACTATCGCGCCTCCAACACCGCGACCGGACAGGGGAACATCATCGACGCCCAACAGCCATTCGGCAGCGGCCGGGTGGACGATCTCGGCCTCACGGCCTGGGTCAAGCATGACACGTACAACGACCAGATCGCCACGCCCGCGGGGCTGGTAGCCGGCATCGGAGCCCATGTGGGAGTCGCCGAAGGCGACTCGACGTTCGCCACCGTCGCAGCCGACGTTCTCGGCTTCAAGTCGACCGACGCGCTGCCTGGGAGTCCTACCCTGATCCTCCGGCTTGGCGGTCAGGTGAACTGGGGCGGCTATCCGTTCTACTCGGCCGCGTTCCTGGGTGGCACCGACAATCTCAAGGGCTTTGCTCCCAACCGCTTCGGAGGCGACGCCTCTCTCTACCTCAACTCCGAACTGCGGCTGTATGTGGCAGAGATCAGCTGGCCGATCTACGCCAACTTCGGCGTTCTCGGCGTTGCCGATGTTGGCCGCGTCTTCTTGCAGGGAGAGTCCTCACACAAGTGGCACACCGGCTTCGGCGGAGGCGTCTGGCTGGGATTGCTCCGGACCGGACAGGGCCTCAACCTGGCGCTGGTCGACGGTGAGAGCCTGCGCCTGTACATTAGTACCGGCTTCATCATGAAGAAGAAGCGATTCCGCTGATTCGAACCCGCATCCGATCGGACATCCTGCCATGCCCAGGCTCGCCGTTGCCGTCTTCCTTTTGCTGGCACTCTTCCACGACACCGGCACCCTCGAAGCCCAAGATATCCCCCACGACCAGTACCTGAACTTCATGCCGCTCGACTACCGGCGGATCGTACGGCAGACGGATGCCAGTGCCACGTTCCAGCTCTATGGCAATCCCGACGACCCCGCGTTTCGTGATGATGCGCCCCGGGACGGAGTCGACGATGCCCGTGGCCTGCTCTTCCATCACCTGGGCGTGCGCTTCGCTCCGTTCCTGGTGAAGAACACCACGGCCGCGCCGATGGATTTCAAGAAGTTCATGGATCAGAGTTCCACCTTCCTGCTGACGGTGGATCGCTGGAACGTCGGCGTCCGCCCACCGGATCTGAACGGCCAGGAGACCATCGACTGGGCCAACCTGGTGGAAGCGCCCTGTGAGGTGAGCGGCGCCGGGGTCCAGATCGGCCCACCGTCGCGCAGTTCGGGCAATGACGATTGTCGGTTGCTCAATCTGATGCGCGAATTCGATCCCTGGAATCCGACAGACCCGCGTTACAACGAGGCGAGCCGCGCCACGGACTTCGATCCGTTCACGGTGATGTACTTCAACTTCCCCGGGGACAGTCCGCAGACGTGGAAAGAGGAGTACGAGCAGGTCATTTCCGGCCAGCTGCCGGGCAAGTATCAGGACTACGCCAAGATCTACGTCCATCCGTTCATCAAGGCGATCAAGAGTAATCTCTACGGCGTTCAGGGCTACGAGTTCGTCCTGCAGTTCTGGCTGTTCTACCCCTTCAACGATGGTGGCAACAACCACGAGGGTGACTGGGAACACCTGAACGTTGCCATCACGCCGCTGTCGGCCGTCGAGCGCGATCTCACGGAGGACGAGGTCCGGGATATTCTGTCCCGGGAGCCTGGCACCTTCGACAACGACGACCCCCTCGTCATCAAGCGGGTGGATTACTACTTCCACCACCAGGTGATGATGCTCGACTTCGGGAATCCCAACGTCTATGTCCCCAAGGCCGCCTGGGATTCCATGCTACAGAGTCGTCAGAAGGAAGTCGTGTCCCAGGACTGGTTCTGGAAAGCGGCTCGACATCTGGCTTTCAAGGATGAAGCGGAGACCATCATCAACACCAACCCGGTAGGCTACATCGGAGCCGACAACAAGGGGCTCGATCAGCTGTTGGCCTCACCGGGAGGCAAGAACCGGGACTCGCACGGTACCTACCCTTTCACCGGTCTGTACAAGGACGTAGGCCCCGGTGGCAGCACGGAGCAGATTCGAGCCCGCTGGGATCATCGCGCCTACTACGCCGACACGGCCCGGGGCCTGCCGGACGGTGTCGTCCGCTACGGCCTGCCGGATCGTGTCGGCGTCATCCCGGACTGGGAACACCTCTATCCCGTGATCTTCGACGATCCTGTGATGCGACGTGAGTGGGCCTGGATGGTGTTGCCCATCCGCTGGGGCTATCCGGCCTCCCAGTCGCCGTTCGCGGGGGTGGTGCCGCACGCCGAGACGGGGAACCTGGCACCCCCGGGCCCGACCTTCCAGTCGAGCTGGAACACGTCGGGCGCCAGCGCCGGCTTCCATCACTACGACCCGCACAAGTTCAGCTCGCTGTTCCCGCTGGGCTATCAGGACACGTTCAACAACAGCCTGGGCTTCATCAACGCCATCACGGCGACTCTGAGCATCCTGCCGCCCATCGATTTCCTGTGGCGCGTCGTCGCCGCGCCGATCCGGGCCATCGCCAAGAAGCCGATCCCCGTCTTCTTCCCGACCGAGAACGTCCCGTTCCGCTTCCTCGGGCTGGGGGTCGGCTTCGCCGGTGAGACCGTCCCGGACGACTACAACCTGCTGTTCCTCGACTCGACGATCGCCGTTCCCATCTTCGAACGCCCGATCCTGCAAGGAGACACCGGCTTCGTGGGTCTCGGATCAGCCCTTCATGAGTCGACGGTCACCATGACGTTCGGCGGCTCGCTCTATCTGGGCAAGCGCCTCGTCACCACGAGCACGATCCGGAACGCCAAACACGACATGGGGTTCGACCTGTTGCTGCTGCCGTCCCAGGACACCTACCAGGTCCGGGGCACACTCAACCTGTGGGAATACGCGGGGAGTATCCGGTACAACTTGAAGACCAAAGCGGTCCAGCCCTACGTCAAGGTCGGCTACGGGCTCAGCTGGTACCGCATGGAGGACGTGACCACTCAGTTCGTCGGCGCCGACCTGACCCCGATACCGACCATGCCGGACACCAGTCTCTGGGTGCGCAAACCGTGGCGCAGCCCCGACGGGTCCACCGATGCGTTCGCCAACATCCTGCCCAACACCTGGCACATCGGGGCCGGCATCGAATTGATCCCGTTCCTCAGTCGCGCGCCCATCCCCAGAGGCATCGACGTCAGCCTGATCCTCGACTATGCCTACTACCAGAACAAATTGGGAATCCAGAACACCCTGGTGGAGGGCGTAAACTTCGAGGGTGGCGAGCGTGACAAGACGGTGGGTCGCAACGTGGTCACGCTGTGGGGGTACATCGGCTTCTGAACACCGTCGGGGAGTCCGGCGCGAATGCCGGGCTCCTCGCCGGTTGTTGGCGCCTAGAACAATTCGACCTTGATGTTCAGCTTGCCGGGAGAGGCCGTGAGGGAGTCGACCAGGGCCTTGACGGCACGCTGCGTCTCCACCAAACCCTGATAGAGCGTGGAATCGGTGGCCAGCTTCCCTAACGTACCCTTGCCGGCGTTCATGTTGAACAGCAAGGTATCCAGTTGGGAGGTGGCCCGTGTGAGCTGCTCCGTCATGGTCCGGAGGCTCACGGCCGTCGAATCCAGATTCGTCATCGTGCTCCCGAACGACTCGCTGGCCAGGGTGCTGTCGATTCTGCCACTGAGGCGCCTCAGGGCCCCAAGGGCCCGGGTCAGTTCACCGACCGGTCCGGTCACGGTATCCGCCAGGACTTCGAACATCCGCTGTGAAGCGGTGAAGGTGGCGTGCATGTCGTCGGCAAGCCGTTGGGTGAACAACAGCGCCAGGCTGTCCATCAAGGCCTCGCCCTTGGCCACCAGCCCGGAGCCCATGTCCGTCAACCCGCTCGTGAGGGATCCCGGGATTTCGGCGTCCGCCGCGAGCGGATTGGCGGACGACCCGGGGTTGTAATCGAGGACCACGTCGCCGATGATGCCGATGGACGTGATCGTGGCACTGGCGTCTTCCCGCGGAGTGACCGCGTCGTTGGAAAGCGCCAACCGGACGGCCACGTCGCCAGGCCCGCGGAAATCGATCCGCTCCACGCTACCGACATCGACACCGGACACCCGGACGGCTGATCCGCGTTTCAGGCTGCCGATATTTTCGAACGCGGCGGTATACAGGCTTCCGGTCCCAAAGGACCGGCCCTGCAGCCAGATCGTCCCGAAGAGAAAGGTCACCGCGGCGAGGACCACCATCGCTCCGACCGCTGTCGCCTGTTTATAGTGCAGATCCATAGAGTACGCTCACACCGCGAAGGATGAGTTTTCGAAGTCGCGTTCGAGAAACGCCTTGACTTTGGGATGGCTGGATTCCATGAACTCCTCTTTCGTGCCTTCGAGCACGACCTGTCCATCCGCCAGCAAGGCAATGCGGTCGGCCACGCGGAACGCGCCCCGCACATCGTGCGTCACGGTGACGCTTGTCACGCCAAGCTCCTCGGCCAGCCGGGTGACCAGATTGTCGATGATGTCCGCATTGACGGGGTCCAGCCCGGACGTCGGCTCATCGTACAGGAGGTACTTCGGATCCCCCGCAATGGCCCGGGCAATGCCGACCCGCTTGCGCATGCCGCCCGACAGTTCCGCGGGAAACTTGCGCTCCGTTTCCGGCGCGAGATTCACCAGTTCGAGGCACCGCTGCACCCGTTCCTTGCAGTAGGCCAGGTCCCGGTACTGGTTCGTATCGATGATACCAAAGCGGATGTTCTCGAACACGTCCATGGAGTCGAACAGCGCGCCGTTCTGAAAGACGTAACCGATGCGAGTCCGGAGGGTCGACAGATCCTTGCGATGCAGCTGCGCGACCTCGAGGCCATCCACGAGCACCTGTCCCTGGTCGGGGTGGATCAGCCCGTTGATGTGCTTGAGCAACACGCTCTTGCCGGTGCCGGATGGGCCCAACAGGGCCACGGTCTCGCCGTCCCGCACATCGAAATGCACGCCGTCGAGCACGACCTGATCGCCGAAGCGCTTGTGGAGATTGGTGACTTCGATCATCCGTGCAGCAGCACCTGAGCCAACAAGGTGTCCAGTAGCAGGATCAACACGGAACTGGCCACGACAGCGGTCGTGGTAGCCTTGCCCACCCCCTCCGCGCCCTGCTGTGTCGTGAAGCCCATGTACGTGGAAATCACCGCGATGGAAAGCCCAAAGAAGAACGCCTTGATCACCGAGTAGTAGGCATCGAAGTCGCGCCAGAACGCGCGGGCGCCGTAGGTGAAATCCGAGTGGGTGATCGGAAGAACCTGCTGGGCGAAAAACCACCCGGAGGCGATGCCGACGACGTCGGCGATCACGGTCAGCACCGGGATCATCAAGATACAGGCGAAGATACGGGGCACCAGCAGGTGAGAGGCCGGGGATCGTCCCAGGCTCTCCAGCGCGTCGATCTGCTCGGTGACACGCATCGTCCCCAACTCCGCAGCATAGCGCGCGCCGATTCGACCGGCCAGCACCAGCGCCGTCAATACCGGGCCGAGTTCGAGCACGACCGATTCGACCACGAGGCTCCCGACCACGTACATGGGAATGCTCCCCGTGAACTGATACCCGGTCTGCAGGGCCGTCACCGCCCCGGCAAAGCTCGACACCAGAATGATGATGAAGAGACTGCCGACCCCAACGTTCCAGGACTCCTCGATCGTACGCGGCACCCAGATGCGCCACTGCGCCAACCCTCGGACGAACTCCAGCAGGAGCAGCGATATACGGCCCATCGCTGCAAACCCATGCAGGAGCATGGCCCCGAGGGTATGAAACGGCTTCAACACCGCTGTCGGGCTGCTCATAGGCGTCGCGGACTGAGGTTGGCCGGGGGCATCGGGAACGAGGCTATATTGTGGCCCATCTGACTGCCGAAGTCTAGGCCCACTCCCATGCCGCGAACCAAGACCCCGACGCCACCGGCGAACGCCATCGCCTTCCGCCGCCGACTGGTCCGGTGGTTCCGGAAACACGGCCGCGACCTGCCGTGGCGCAGAACACGGGACCCGTACCGGATCCTCGTTTCAGAATTCATGCTACAGCAGACACAAGTTGCACGAGTGGAGCAGTACTATGCCCGCTTTCTCAAACGCTACCCAACCATCGAAGCCCTGGCCGCTGCACGCCCGGGGCGGGTGCGAGAGGCTTGGGAGGGTCTTGGGTACTACCGCCGTGCCACCAATCTGCACCGCGTCTCTCGGGAGGTCGTTCACCAGCATGACGGGGTCGTGCCAAAGGACCCCGCGGTCCTCATGACACTGCCCGGCGTCGGTCGCTACACCGCCGGAGCAGTCGCCACCTTCGCCTTCGAACGAGCCACAGCCGCCGTCGACACCAACGTAGCGCGCGTCATCCAGCGTGCTTTTCACCCGCGGACGCCGTGCGTTCCGAACCACCCTCGCCTGTGGCGCACGGCGCAGGCGCTGCAACCGCGGAACGGATCCGCCGCCTGGACCTTCAACCAGGCGCTCATGGAACTGGGAGCCACCGTCTGCCGGGCGCGGCGCCCGGAGTGCCACCGTTGTCCGGTCCGGCCGGAATGCAGCACGGGAAGAAAGCGAATGGCCGATGTCGTCTCTGGCGTCCCACCTGGGCCGGATTAGAGCATCACGGCGGCAGCGAGAGCTGCGAACCCGAGGGCGCCGGCAATGGACCCAACGATGCTCTGGCGCTTCCGAAGCAGGAGGAACAACGGCGCGGTATCCCCGTGGGGCTCGGTCCGGGAGATCTTGGACGCCGTGGGGAGCGAGGCGAACAACACCAACAGGGCGCCGATGGCCCCTGTGGCCTGCATCACGAACAGCCAGGGACTGGCTTGCGCCATGGCTGGCCCTGGATATCGCAGCATCGTGAGCGCCAATCCACTCACCAGGACCAGGACGGCCCCGGGCGCCACGAGACGCGCGGTGAGGGACCCTTGAAGGCGAGCCACCGTGGCGAACACTTCCGGGGCCTCTCGCCGGCCGACAATGCCGGTGAGCATGACCGCCAGTGCCCCTCCCAACCAGAGCACGAATCCCAACAGGTGCAACAGGACCATCACTCGTATCATGACGAGGGGCTCCCCTCAGAAGTGTGCGAACCGCGGAACAAAAGAACGTCGTCGATCGGCTGGCGGCCGGTGAACCCGTCGTCCACCTCATGCCAGTGGGCGATGTGATCCTCGCCCAGGCGCCAGCACAGGAATACCAGTCGGTCTTCCCGGAGTGCGTAGAAGTCCACCAAACCGTTGTCGAATCCCTTGAAGACGCAACCCACCTGCTCCAACTCGTGCAGGCAGGCGTTGATGCGCTCGGCATGGGCCATCACGCGCTCACGTGACGCGGCCAACGCTTCCGATTCTCCCAACTCCGCCTTGGCACCGCCGGTGAGGATCTCGTAATCGCTGACGGCGGTCCGCCACAGCGGGTATTCCTCCGTGAGGTCCCGGGCAATGCGCCTGACCAGCGGGAGAGTCTCTTCCGCTTCATCGAGAGAGAAGATCTTCACCGGACCACTCCCCGTAGCGGTTGCATCAACCGTGAAGGCGTGCGGGCACCGGCATTCGCCAAGGTCCTCGACGAACAGCTACGCCACGGTGCAATCTCCCCAGGCCCTCCGCACGGGTCAACCCTCAGCGGTCGTATCCTGCAAGACACTCGACCGTCTTCTCGTAGCCGCGTCGTTCGTATTCGTCGATGGCTCGCAATTCGAACGTGGCGCCGCGCTCCACTTTCGGTCGCACATAGACCAGGGGCGGAAGGCCGTCCGCGCTTCTCCATCGCTCGAGCGTGTCCTGAGTCGCTTGTGCCATGAGTATCCCGGTGGCGTCGCCGTGGGCACGAATGAGACCGGGAACATGCCGGGGCGGAGGGCCGTTGCGCTCCTCGAATCCAGGGCCGACGTCGATGGCCACGACAAGGTCACCTCCAACGCGTGCGGCTGCGTCCAGAGGGAGAGCCCCCCGAATGCCGCCGTCACCGACGCGCCGGCCTGCAATGATGGTTGCAGGGTAGTACACGGGCAACGCCGCGCTGGCGTACAAGGCGTCGATCAGCGGCACGTCATCGCCACTGGCGCCATAGAGCATCAGCCTGCCGGAATCCAGATCGGTGGCGGTCACCGTCAGCGGAAGCCGAAGGTCTTCGAAACGCCGCGCCGGGACGAGCCGTTCGATGACGGATCGCAACGGTCCGGATCGAAGCACCGAACGCGCCCGAATGCCCGCCAGGATGACGACCGGATTGAGGGAGGCCACGTCACGCCGCCGAAGGGCCCGGACCTGCTTCGCCAACTCCACCGGTCCACGCCCCGCCGCCAGGGCGGCTCCGACGATCGCGCCCATCGAAGTCCCAACCACGTGGGTCGGGTCGAGGCCGGCCTCCTGCAGGGCCCGCCACGCGCCGACGTGCGCCGCTGCCTTGACGCCGCCACCACTCAGTACCGCGACGACACGGCGTTGCGTCACGTTCGCTGCCGCGCCTCCCGATGGCGCTTGGCTCGCTCATAGCGCTCGCGCTCCTCGGTGGTACCCGGGGTCAACCGCGGCACCGGCCGAGGCGTCCCGTCGTCGTCCACGGCGACGAACACGACATGCGCCGTGTGGGTGTGGGTGCGCTCTCCGGTGCTGACGATCTCGGAATGCACCTCGACGGTGATCTCCATGGACGTCCGCCCCACATAGTCCACCGTCGCCTCGAGCGCCACCAGGGCGCCGATGGGAATGGGCAGCCTGAAATCGACTCGGTCGATACTCGCGGTGACCGCCGCACCGCCGGCATGACGGATCGCCGCGACCGCGGCGGCTTTGTCGATCAGTGCCAGGATCTCACCACCGAACAGATCACCATGGATGTTCTGCTGAGACGGCATCGTCGTCACCGTCAACTCGGCGCGCGAGAAAGACATGAGGCGGGCTTCCGGCAACGGCATGGACACGACCCTGGGCGTAAAGAGTTAGTAGTCGACGGGCCGGAGGTAGTACTCACCGATCGCGGTACCGCTCACCATGGCCACCGTCGGGAGGCGGCGCTTCCAGTGCGTCGATTCCAGACGATGCCGGACCAGTTCGACTTGCGCGTCGTCGAACCCAAGCTCCGTGAGGTCCTCGGCGCGGTGGCCGCTCAGCAGCCGGTGCAGCACGGCGTCGGCCGTCGCGTAGGACACTCCAAGATCACCCTCGTCCGTTTGCCCCTGAATCAGATCCGCGCTGGCAGGCTTGTCGACGATGACGTCGGGGACGCCAAGGTGGCGCGCCAACTGCCATACCTGGGTCTTGAACAGATCGCCGATCGGATTGACCGGCGGTGAATCGTCGGCGTGCCAGGTGAAGTATCCGAACAGTCGCTCGGTCTTGTTCCCTGTCCCCACCGGAAGGGCCTCATGCGCGGCCGACAAGTCGAACAGGGTGATCATCCGCATGCGCGCCATGACGTTACCGCGTCGGGCCGGGGTCGTGTCCCCGCCAATGTCCCCTACCAGCCCGTCCACCCCGGCGGAGATGTCAACCGTCATGTGCTCGATCCCGAGCTGGTCGATGACGAGCTGTGCGTGGTCCAGGCTGTCCGAGCTGGAGGTCCGGTACGGCATGCGAACGCCGATGACGTTCTCCGGACCGAACGCCTCGGCGGCCAGAAACGCCACGACCGAGCTGTCGACCCCGCCGGACAGACCCACGATGACCCGTTGGAAGCCCCGACGGCGGCGGATTTCGTCGGCCAGGAATTCGACCAACCAGCGACGGGTCAGTTCCGGATCGATGGACAGCGCATCAGGCCCCTCGCCAGCGGTCTCTGGGAAGGCCCGCTTGGTCGGCACGGCCTTGGGGACGCCGCCGGGTCTGGCAGCTCCCTGAAGTGACATCGAGCCCATGAGATGGGGCCAGCGCATCTCGAGGTCGGCCAGGAGCGGCGACTCCGCCCTGGCCCGCGTGATCTCGTCGAGGTCGAGGGAGACCGACACCACGGCCGGCTCGAAGAGGGGCCCCCGCACCTTGATGTCACCACGGGGGCCAGCCACGAGAGAGCCACCGGCGAACGCCTTGCCACCCTCGAAGCCAACCAGCTGCGCGACGGCCAGGAAGATGCCGTGCTCCGCGGCACAGTCCTCCGACAGGCGCTCCCAGCGCAGGAGATTGGCCGGGGCCTCCTGGCCGTCCCTCGGTTGCAGTCCCCGGGCCGGGGTGGCGGAGGGCACGATGACGAATTGGGCTCCGTCGAGAGCCGCGAGGGTCGGCATAATGGAATGCCAGAGATCCTCACAGATGATCATGGCGGCCCGGCCCCACCGGGTGTCGAAAGCCGACACATTGGTCCCGGCCTCGACGAAGCGCTCTTCGTCGAACACACCGTAGGTCGGAAGGAAGACCTTGCGATGCACGTGGCGGATGTCTGGGGACCCCCCGCCAAGCGCCACATAGGCGGCGGAATTGTAGAGTCGGTTGCGCCACACTTCGTAGAAGCCCACGACCACATCCATCGGGGGCCCAGCGGCCTTGTCGTGCTGCTCGGCCAGATCGGTGGCGAGCTGTTCCGCGCTCACGGCCAACTCGGCGACGCCGCCTTCGAGGAAGTACCCCGTCAACGCCGACTCCGGGAGGATCACGAGGTCCGGCGGAACCTGGGAACCGGCCGCTTCACGAAGGATCTCTCCGACCCTGTCGAGATTCTCCCGGTAGGCACCCTTGGTGGGGCGCATTTGAGCGATGGCGATATGGAGCATGGAATGGAATCTAAAGGCCCACAGGGTGATGGGTGAGTCCCGGGCCTATATTGGGGCGACTTCTGCCCAGCGGATGGATCATGATCTGGTATGTCGCTCTCGGAAGCGCCCTCGGAGGCATGGCACGCTATCTACTCTCCGGATGGATCCAGCGTGGTGCGGACGGGGTCTTTCCGGTCGGGACCCTGGCCGTGAACGTGATCGGGTCGCTTCTCCTCGGGTTCCTGTTGCGCTATTCCCTCGAGGGGCCCAGCCTCAGCGTGGAAATGCGCACCCTGCTCACGATCGGTTTCTGTGGCGGGTTCACGACCTTCTCGACTTTCTCCTATGAAACGGTCGCCCTGATTCAGTCGGGGCAATGGACCCGGGCAGGGCTCTACGCACTCAGCAGCCTCGTCCTGACCGTGGGGGCCACCTTCGCGGGTCTCATTCTGGCGCAATCCATACTGCAGCACGGCCACCAGGCCTGAGGAGACGACATGCACGGACTCGTCGGCGAGCAAGTGCTCATGCGAATTCACATCGGGGAAGCCGACAGGAAGCGGGGCAAACCGCTGTACCAGGCAATCGTCGAACTACTGAGGGATAGAGGGCTGGCGGGTGCGACGGTACTGCGGGCCATGATGGGGTTCGGGCCCAGTGCCAGAATCCACAGCGACAGCGTGCTACGGCTGTCGACCGACCTCCCGATCATCATCGAGTGCGTCGACACGGAAGAGAAGATCCAGACGGTCCTTCCGGAGATCGACACGATGATGGGGGGCGGCTTGATCACGCTGGAGAAGGCCAACGTGATCATCTACCGCCCCCCTCCCGAGGACGGCTAGCGGGGCCGTCGTCGGGAGGTGCTCTTCGAGGCCGACCGGGACGGGGACCGCGCCGCCGGGCGCCGGCTCACGCTGGGCCGGCCGCGGGGACTGGCCGTCGGCCGGTTGGCGGTACGCCGCGGCGCGCTCCTGACAGGCGCCGGACGCGTCGTAGCCCGCATGCGATCTCGGCTGGGCCGGGCGCTCCGCGTGCCACTGGGCGCCCGGGGCTCTTGCCTCCGAAGCACCGGGCGACCGGAAGGGCGCGCCTTCGTTCCGCTCGTGGTCCGGCGCCGGGGAGGCTGCGCCGTACGATTCCCCCTGGGGCCGGTCCCCGGGCTCACCGTCCTGGGCTCCTGCCTCCGAAGCACGGGCCGACCGGATGAGCGGGCCTTCGTTCCGCTCGCGGTCGGACGCCGGGGCGGCTGTGCCGAAGGCTTCCCTCTGGGACTGGTTCTCGGGCTCAACGTGGGCTTTCGGCCCGTGAACTTCTCGAACGTCCGATCGTTGCCATCCCTGGGCCCGACCGGGCGCCGGCCTGGAGACTGTCCGTCTCCGGTAGAGCCGGTGGTGCGCGGACTGGGCGATGCACGCCGCCCACCGGTCGTGCGACCGGGAGAGGCCTGGCCACCGCTCGGCGTCACCGGCCCGGTCCGCCTGCCACCGCTGTTCGGGGCCAGCCGACGCCCGCCGGAAGCCTGGGTGATCGTGGGCCGTGAGCGTCCAGTACCCGGTCTGGCGCGCCTCTCGGTGGTAGGGCTGCGCCGGCCCCGGTAATCGATGTCCCCGGAGCCGCCTGGCCCGCGGCTGGCGTCGATCCCAACGCCACGGCGCCGGTACGGATCATCACCCAGACGACGATCACTGTCGTAGCGATAGGGCGGCTTGAACCGGTAGTTCCGGCCGCCGGCATAGCGATAGCTCCCACCGTACGAGTAGCCGCGGTAGTACGGGTACCGGTACCTCGGCCGGTACACGTAGTAGGAACCGTAGTAATAGGGATACCAGTAGGGCCGGTAGACGGAGGCGTAGTAATACGGCGGCCCGTAGTACGGCCAGTAAGGATCGCCCAAAACGATGGAGACCCCGACGCTGGTCCCGCAGCAGGGACCGGCGTCGGCGTAGACCGCGTAGCTGGCTTCGGAGGCGTAGGAATCAGACCCGTACACCTCGTATTGCACCAGGTCGTAGTCGAACCAACCGTCGTAGGCCATGCCGGCCACGAGGTCCACCAGGCCGTCCTCGATGTCCCCGTCAGGCGAGACCCAGAGACGCTCGTAGTCCCAGCGATGGTCTTCGGCAAACGCGGCCACGTGAAAAGGCCACTCGGACAGAGCGGCAAACACCGTCCCATAGCCCTCCGCATCGGTCACGAAGAACGATCCGCGTCCGCCACGATTGACCAGGTCGTAATCCCTGCCGCCCTCCACGAACGCGTCGTCGTAGGGTTCCAGGGGGAACAGCACCCGCAGCCGTCCCTGAGGGTCGGCGTGGATGACGAGTAGATAGCCGTCCAGTTCGGTCTGGATGTTGACCTGGGCATCATGGCCGGGGTCGTACTCGCCGTTCCGGTCCAACCGGATGGCGATGGCTGGGTCCTGACGCACACGCGCCAGGGTATCGGCCGAGCCGGGGGCAGGGGCGAGGGTACCGGCGACGCCGGTCAGGAACAGGGCGAGAGTAGGGACGAGCATGATCGTTCTCCGGTTCTCCGGCGGCGCATCGAGGACGAGGCCGCCCGGGTGGATTACCGGATCATGAAGGATGCGAACGGCGTGCCACAGGCTAATGCGTTGACTAACAATGACTTAGCCTGATGACTCAGGTGAGGCGCTCGTCCTCTGGGGAGGTCACATCGAGCGTATCTGGGACAGCGGACTCCCTATCAGGAGTTGTCGACCTCCCGGCCCTTGGTCCAGCGATGCCAGTACATGCGCATCTCAGTGATGTTGCCACCCTCGGTCTCGCAGAAGAGTGCCCCCCGGACGTCCACCCACTCCCCGGTCCGGCGCCGGCGGAACACACTCTTGAACTCCACCGAGAACCAGGGCCCGACGGTGAAAACCTCACCCGACGAGAACGTTCCCTCTGATTGGTGGTAGGAGATGTCCGCCCAATAGGTCCGGATGGCATCCCGTCCCTCCAGGGCGGCGCTGAACGGCCCTTCTCGAAACACGGCCCCCTCCGAGAAGATGGACAGGATCAGCTCGGCATCCTGCCGGGCCCAACCCTGGCCGAACGTATCGACCAGGCGCCGAGCTTCGGACGGTTCGATGGCCGCCGGGGGATGTGGGTTCATGGGAGGAAGGGCTCCGGGAGTGAGTGGCTGGACTGAACATCCCGTGGTATGGAGACAGGAGCAAGGGCCGGCGGCCCCTTTCGGGGCTCTCTAATTCTGATCAAGGTAGTCGGTATTATCCGGCCAGAGAGCGCTCCCCACTGGCGTGATCGCGACTAAGCGCTTATCGTTGCTATCGTTCAGCCCAAAATGATGGTTCATCTCCCGTACTGTCCGTGGGCTGGTAGTATCCCTGCGGCCAATCGGAACCGGCAAACCCAGGAGGAGTACTCGTGAGAAAAGCTTTTGTCAGTGTCCTCGGTGCGGTGCTGGCCCTGACCATGGTCGTATCCACGGCCAGCGCTCAAATGGCTCCCTTCAACGTCGGAATCTTCGTCGGCGCCCTGTTCCCCTCCGGGGAGCTGTCCGGCACGACGGACCTCTCGTCAGGTGACATCGCGGTCAGCACCGGATGGGTCGCCGGAGCGAGCGGAGACTACCGGTTCAACGGAGGCACGTCTCCAATCAGCGTTCGCCTCGACCTGGCCTACAGCTCGTCGAGCGTGCGGGACGATCCCAATCAGCCGCAGATTCCTATCGACGGCAAGCTGAACAACATCTACGGCATGGCCTATCTGTTGATTCACCCCAACATCGGGCAGGCTGACGGACAGGCCAAGATGGACCTCTATGCCGGCGGTGGTGGCGGGTTCGTCAACACCAGCCTCTCGGGCTCGACGTTCTCCGGCGCTCCTAGCTCGACCGATGGTGCTCTGTCGGCCGTCGTGGGCGGCGCGGCTCCGATCGGCGGCGTCTACCTGTTCTTTGAGGGCCGCTGGGTGGTGGTCTTCAGCGAGGGTACCAGCCTGAACCTGTTCCCGGTCGTTGCTGGCGTCAGGATTCCGTTCGGCGGCTGATTTCCGAATCCAGCTGAACGTACGAAAGGCCCGATCGCTCACGCGGTCGGGCCTTTCCGTTTCCTGGCAGATGTCCTCTCAGACGACCAGTCGCCAGACCTGCGCCACCAGAAAGGTGACGCTCAGCCCAAGCACCAGAGGGAGCAACGTCGCCACCGCCGTCCAGCGGGCGCTTCCTGTCTCGCGATAGATGGTGTAGATCGTGGTCGAGCAGGGATTGTGGAGCAGGCTGAACAACATGAGGTTGACGCCGGTCAGCAGTGTCCATCCGCCGGCCCGCAACAGCTCGCCGATGGCCGGAGCCGAATCCAGTTCGAACATCACACCATCGCCTCCGCCTACCCCGGCCAACTCCAGCGTCAGTACGGTCAGCATCAGCACGGTCGGGATGACGATCTCGTTCGCGGGTATCGCGACGACGTAGGCCAGCAGGATGACACCGTTGAGGCCGATGAGAATCCCCATCGGATTCAGCCATCCCACCGCGTGCTGGGCCAGACTGGCCCCAGACAGGTCGATATTGGAGATCAACCAGATGACGGCTCCCGCCGGAGCGGCGAAGATTACGGCTCGCCACAGCACGATGAGGGTTCGGTCGATGAGCGACGTATAGAGCGTCTGGAGCAGCCGGGGTGGGCGATAGGGTGGTAGCTCCAGAGAAAACGACGTCGCCTCGCCCCTGAGAACGGTCCGGGACAAGAGCCAGGACGTCGCGAACATGGCGACGATGCCAAGCAAGGCGATGCCGACCACGGCGGAGGCGGCGACGACGCCAGCCACCGACGCCGGGACCAGCGCACCGATGAAGATCGTCGCAATGAGGATCTGGGTTGGCCAGCGACCGTTACAGAGGGAAAAGTTGTTGGTGATGATGGCGATGAGTCGCTCGCGCGGACTGTCGATGACGCGGGTGGCCACCACACCGGCGGCGTTGCATCCGAAGCCCATGCACATGGTCAGGGCCTGCTTGCCGTGGGCACCGGCACGCTGGAACAGCTTGTCGAGGTTGAACGCCACCCGCGGCAGGTATCCGAAGTCTTCCAGCAAGGTGAAGAGCGGGAAGAAGATCGCCATCGGCGGCAGCATCACGGAAACGACCCAGGCGGTCGCCAGGTAGACGCCATCGAACAGGAATCCGTTCAGCCACCAGGGAAGCCCGATCGACGTACCGGCCCCGATGAGCACCGGGTGGAGCGTGTCGATCAGCAGGCCCGCCAGCATGGCCGAGGGAACGTTGGCCCCTTCGATGGTCAGCCAGAACACCACGGCAAGTATGAACAGCATCAGGGGAAAGCCGAAGACGCGACTGGTGAGGACCCGGTCGAGTGACCGGTCGAAATCGAACTTGATTCGCTTCCCGCCGGTCAGGCTACAACGGTCGGCGATGGCCTTGGCGGTGTCGTACAGCGATTTCGACAGGGCATCCTGAAAATCGGGGCCGATGTTCCAGCGCTCCTTCGATGCCTTCTCGAGCACGGCGTTCCGAAGCGGTTCCTCAGACCCCGACGCCTCGTGTCCCGCGACGGGCTCGGGTCCGGCGCCAAGCGTCCCCGCCAGAACCGCCTCTTCGATCCGCCGGTCGCCGTTCAGCAGACGGAGCGCCACCCATCGGGCATTGGGTATGTCGGGGAAGGCCTCCTCCAGGGCCGGCAGCAGCCGGGCGACTCCCCGCGCAACATCTGGCGGATAGTCCTCCACGTGGAAGGGCGACGGGGTGATCCGGCCTGCGGCCACGTCACCGATGGCCGCCTTCAGCTCGGGGATGCCGACTCCCTGGCGCGCGGCAGCCGGAACGACCGGGACGCCAAGTTCCTTCTCGAGTTTCTTCGGGTCCACGGCGATGCCGTGCCGCTTGGCTTCATCCATGAGATTGAGACACACGACGACCCGGTCGGTGATCTCGAGAATCTGAAGCACCAGGTTGAGGTTCCGCTCCAGGCGCGTGGCGTCCACCACGATGACGGTCACGTCCGGCTCGCCGAACAGGATGAAGTCGCGCGCCACTTCTTCGTCGGCGCTTCCTGCCTGAAGAGAATAGGTCCCGGGAAGGTCGACCACCTTGACTCGGCGGTCGTCGTTCTCGAACACGCCTTCGGCCCGGATGACGGTCTTGCCCGGCCAGTTGCCGGTATGCTGACGAAGCCCGGTCAGCTGGTTGAAGACCGTGCTCTTGCCGGTATTGGGGTTCCCGGCCAGGGCGACGAAGTAATCCCAGCGGGTCGGATCCAGGCCGAGCTGAACCAGCTGCTCGTTCCGGTTGGCCGAGCACCCGACGCAGGGCGACATGACCGGAGCGCTCACGCTACGCCTTCCCGTTCGCCGGCCGGCGCCACGAACACCCATTCGGCCTGTTCCCGTCGCAGCGCAATGATGGCCCCCCGAATGCGGTAGGCCACGGGATCACCTGCCGCGCTCCGGAACTCCGGCTCGATCACGGTGCCCGGCACCACGCCGAGATCGAGCAAGCGGCGCCGTTGCTGCCCCTGGCACGCCGAGGTGATGCCGACGACCACGACCGAGTGTCCCGGCCCGAATTCGGCCAGGGTGCGATGGCCTTCGACCAGGGTCGGCTCCGCCGCCCGAGGCACCACGGTGACGTTGGCCGCCTCGATGGGTTCGAGCTGATGTTCACGCCCCTCGCCCACGAAGGTGATCTGTTCCGGGCCTACGTCCTGGACCAGGATGTCCATGTTGGGCCCCAGTCCCTGGTCCACCAGGTGCTTGTAGGTCTCCTCCGGCTCATCCTCGAGGTGGATGATGCGGCCCGCCTGGCCCGGCTCGAGCGCCGTCAGGGCCACCCCGGCTCGGGGAGGAAGCTCCAGCCCTTCGGTCGGGATGGGGTCGCCATGCGGGTCGTACCGGGGATGACCCATCCGGGCCGACAGGTTATCGACCTGCTCCGGACTCATGGCGTGTTCGCGTCGTTCGGCCTGTTGGTGCCACTCGGCCGGTGTGAGACCGGTTCGGTCCGCAAGGAACCGCTCCCAGAGCCGGTGAGACCGGACGATTCTGAGGGCGTAGGCCTTCCCGTCCTCCGTCAGTTCCAGACCCTGGTTCGTCGTCTTCATCAGCCCGGACGCCTCGAGCTTGGCGGCGACACGCACGATACGGGCACGGGCAATGCCCAACGCCCCCGCCAGGCTCTCCAGGGTGCCCAGCCGTCCGGCGAGATGGGCCTTGTAGAGGTGCTTGAGGGCATCCTCCATGCGCACCCGGTCGGTCAGGTGGAGGTGGTAGCTCACCAATGCCAGGAGTCCACGGCGCGGCCAGGCCAGTACGGCCAGCACCAACACCACCAGGCCGAAGATCAAAAGGTTTCGAAGAGGGTCAGCCATGGCCATTCCTAGAAGTAGGTCGCGACCGAAAAGAGCAGTTGAGCGAAGTCGCTTGGATTGTTGAAACGGTCCCGCTCTTGGCCGCGAACGAAGTCGAACTTGAAGGCCGTCTCGACGGTGGGGCGAAAATTCACCCCGAGGGACAGTTTCTTGACGCTGTCCCCGGCGAGGTCGGCATCGAGGTCGAGAAGGTCGACCCGGACCCCGACGGAGAAGAAGGACGTAGGCATGGTGCGAATCCAGCGATGCCCGAAGTCGTACATGCCCTGAAGGTAGAGGCCCTGCTGCTTGCTGGCGTACACTCCCTGCAGGGTAGAAGGGATGTCGATCCTGGCCTGCCCTCCTTCTCCTTCCCAGCGGATGCCGAGCACGTCCATTTCCAGGTCCAGTGCCCAGATGGTCAGGTTGCGCTTGTCGTCGATCTGCTGCCCGTCCTGCTGCCAAACGTTGTAGGCCCCGGTGTGTGCCGAGGCACCGAACTCGACTCCGACCCTGGGACTCCAGGCCAGTCGACCGACCAGGGCCGGCATGTTGTTGTTGTCCTCGAAGTTCTTCTTGCCCAGCGGGATCCGAGTACCGCTCGACTGGGTGATGAGACCATCGTCGAACCCATTGACCAGGTAGGCCTGATAGGTCACCCGCCCCGTGGCCCCGACGGGGATGATCCCGAGGGCGCCGAGGCCGGGCTCGGACAGCGCCACCCCGAAGATCTCGGTGGACACCAGGGGTCGGTCCGTGAATTCGTTGAGCGGCCCGTCGTGCGACAGATTGAAGCGACCGAGGGGAGAGAGAATCATCCCGGCGCGAATGGCGACCGCTCGGGAAATGAGAAGATCGACGGCGGCGAACTCGAGATTGATCTCTTCCGCGGCGTCCTCGAATTCCACTTCGGCGGCGAACCGGATGAAGTCACTCACCTGGCTGGCGAAGAAGAGATTGAAGCGTGTGGCCGAGAACGTCAGTTCCTCCTTCACGCCGTCGACTCGCTGGTAGCGCCCCTGAAGGTCGACGTAGCCGCCGACCGCCGTCCGGCCCGAGAGCTGGGCGAGGTACGGCTTGTCGTAGACGCCGCCACGAACGATGGGACGGTCGACGACGGTCGTGTCCTCCTGCGCCTCCACGCCCGTCACGATGAGTCCCGAGACCAGCAGAGCCATGACCGTGCGCATCATCCGTTCTCCCGAAGATCGATGGCCAGGATGCCGTCGGTCAGTGTGGCGGGCACCCGGGCAAGCGGCTGCTCGGCCGGGCCTTTGACCACGGCGCCATCCCTGGTGTAGGTCGAGCCGTGACAGGGACACACCAGATGCGCACCCTCGACTCCGACGGTGCAGCCCTGGTGGGTGCAGATGGGACTGAGGACGACATAGCCGGAAGGAACAGCCAGGACATAGAGCGGTTCGGGCCGACCGTCCGGCAGGATCTTCAACCATCCGCCGCTCTCCACCAGCGTGGGATAGTTGCGAACGGCCAGACGCACGATGCCCCCCTCCGGGCTCACCGGCACGGTCTGGAGCGAGGCGCACCCGACCCACGCCAGGGTACCCATGGCGCCGAGCGAGACCTCGACGAAGTCACGGCGATTCATCGGGACTCCACGAAGTCGAGCAGCGCGGCCCTATCGTCGGCGCCGAGGCCCTGGAAGGCGTCACGCGCCATCTGCGCCTCTCCTCCGTGCGCGGTGATGGCATCCTCGACGGTGCCGGCCCGCCCGTCATGCAACAGGAAAGCGTCACCGTTCAGGAACTCGCGCATGAGCCGAAGCCCCCAGAGCGGCGTGGTACGCCATTCGCTTCCCGAGGCGGCCCCATCGGGTCGATTGTCCGCCAGACCGGGTCCCATGTCGTGCAACAGGAGATCGGAGTACAGAGGCACCGGCTTGAAGGCCAGCGCCGCGATGCGGTTGGCCCCCGTCTGCAACACGGGGATGTGGCACCCGGCACAACCGACCTGCTCGAACACGACGGCGCCGCGCTGGCGTTGCGGCGTATCCTCTCCCGGGGCCGGCGGCGCCAGCGTGCGGATGTAATGCACCACGGCACGGAGGTCCGAGGACGGAATCTCCGGATCGTCGGCCAGGTCGGCCGCTTCGGTCGGCGTCCCGGAAAGCGGGTTGACGTTCTCCTCGGGAAGGAAGTCCGAGGTGACACCCATGTCCTGGTGATAGGCCTCGACGGTCTGCTGCAGCAGACTGGAAACCTGCGCCTTCCTGCTGAAGCGGCCCAACTGGGGCCCTGCCCCACCGCCGGGTTCGTCGAGCGGCACCCACGGGGCCGGGGTCACCATGGCGGCGCGACCGGAGATGCCGTCACCGTCACCGTCGTTGGGATCCTCGTTGGCGATGATGGACGCTGCGGGGATGGCCTCGATGAGACCCACCCCGAACACCGGCGGCGGCAAGCGCAAAGACGTCAGCACGCCCGGGGGCAGAGCCTCCGCGCTGGCCCCGGGGATGGCCCTGTCCTGCACCTGTGGACCACCCAGATCGAGGGCCAGGTCCGTGGCGCTCCTGCTGAACCGCGTCAGAGCGTTCTCCGGCCGGCCCCGCCCGTCGCCGCTGTGGCAACTGGCGCAGGCGACGTTGTTGAATATCGGCCCCAGACCTTCGACTGGTGAAAACTCCTTGCCGAACTGCGCATCACCTCTGAGAAACGCAGCAAGTTCCTCCGGGGTGAGCCCGGGAAGCGGTGCATCGAGCACATCACCGTCGGCGGGCGCCTCGGTGCCAAGTTCGCCGCACGCGAACACCGCCACGGCAAGGATGAGCAAACCCGGAAGGCGAACGAACGATGGCGGTACCGGAAGGCGGTTCATTCCCTAGGCCTCCCCCGCCACATCGACTTCGCATCGCAAGGCCGTGGCGATGTGACGGCCAATGACTCGATCCTGGCCGGCCACGCTCACGGTGACCGGACCCTGGAACGGTTCCCGGGCCTGTACGGTGAACACGGTACCCGGCTTGAGACCGAACAAACCGATGTAGCGCAACTGATCCGAGTCGTTGGTGTCGACCCGACGCAGGGTGGCTCGTGTCCCGACCGGGAGGTCCGGCAACGCCGTCAGCTGGCGCTCCGCCAGGGTGCCGTCGGGCGCGGGGATGGGGTCGCCATGGGGGTCGAACTGCGGGTCCCCCAACGCCTCGGCCATGCGGTCGACGAGGATGTCGGAGACGGCGTGTTCCAAGCGCTCTGCCTCGTCATGGACCGAATCCCAGGTGTACCCCAGGAAGCCAACCAGATAGGACTCGATGACCCGGTGACGCCGCAGCACCCGGAGCGCGGTGGAACGCCCAGCGGGGGTCAGCTCCACCCCCTTGTACGGCTGGTACTCGACGAGACCACGCTCCGACAGCCGCTTGATCATGCTGCTGACCGAAGGTGCGGACAGGTCGAGCGACCGTGCGATGGCGCTGGTGGTAGCCGGCTGCCCCTCGTGGGTGATGGCGAAGATGGCCTTCAGATAATCTTCGACCGACATGGTGAGCCGGTTGGGGCGCTGCAACGTGGTCATCGAGACACTCATGATTTAGATGAAGCTAAATATATAGTTAAGAGTCATCTAAATACAAGTGTCGGCTGGGAGAACCCTCCCGTTCTCTGCTTATCTTGTTACATCACTTGGACTTACCACGATGGTGAGCCTCTCACGCCCATGCCGCGCAGGGTGGTCTATCGACAACCCAGCCAATCATTTGGATTGGTCGTCAGTAGGTCGCCGGAACCGAGTCTGTCGAACCCTGGATGCCGGGATGAGATCCAGGCCCACCGCACAGGATGCAGGAGCAACAGTCCACGACGAAGTCCGGCTTCCTGTTGCTGGATCCGAAGGGGTCGCTGCAGGCGGTCAGGAGGACGAGTGGAAGGCACGACTTCAGGAGCTTGCTCAGGGCTGCCATGATCACCATCTCCGCAGAAGGTGCCGGCATCCTAAGGGTAGGCGGTCAAGGGACGATCAAGTCGGGAGCGGCGACCTGACCTGCCGACCCGGGCCGTTCAGGGGATCAGGGCCAGCGACCTGAGGAGAGGTGTGATGATGCGTTCGGTCATGCCCCACACCAATCCGGACTGGAGGTGATAGCCCGGGAACACCCGGCCCCGACCGCGTAGATGAAGCGTGGCCGCGGCGTAGGCACCGGGCCGGGTGAAATCGGAGACGTCGAGCCAGAGCGCCTCGGCGACCTCGAGCCCACAGGGCTCGGGAGTGATCCGCGAGGGCAGGCGAAACACGAAGGGCCGCACCATCAGAGGCGGTAGCTCCGGGGTGCGAGGGGCCACGTCGTCGAGTTGACCGAGATAATCCTCGTGCCGCAATGCGATGGCCACTTCCTCGAAGGTCTCCCGCATGGCGGTCGCCCTGAGGTCGCTATCCTCAGGTCCCATGCGACCGCCGGGCAATGCCATCTGACCCGACCAGGGGTCGCCGTCCCGGGCGGCGCGCCGGATGAACAGCATCGACAGGGGGTCGGGCGCCACGATCAGGGCGACGGCGGCCTGCAGCAGTTCGGGGTCATCGACCTCCGCCGGCTGATGTCTGGCGAGGTGGTCTGCCAGCCCTTGCTGGAGCTGTCGTTCCGAAACGGGGCCCACCATCATCTCAGATATCGACTGAACCAGTCGACCGAACGGTCGATGGCTTCCTGGAGGGGTGGAGTCGTTCCCTGGAACGGGTGCACTGCTCCGAAGGTATGGCCGGCGTCGTCGAGGACGACGAAGCTGGCGTGCTCCGGTGCTCCAGCTGCCAGGCGCCGGGCCTCCGCGAGCGGGATGGTTTCGTCATCGCGGCCGTGCAGCATCAGCAGGGGCGGCCGTACCCGGGCCGCCGCCGTCACGACATTCAGGGCGCCATCGGCGTGCTGCTCGATCTCCTGGCGCAGTTCGTCACCGATGGGAAGCACTTGCCCGGTCCGGGCATTGCTGATCTCGAGCACTCCGCTGTCCCTCCACCGCTCCATCTCCTCCTCCGTCCAGCGGCGGATGGTACCGATCGAGGCCCAGGTGACGACGGCTCCCACCCGGGGGTCCGCGCCCTCGAGAATCGCTTCGCCACCGCCCCGAGAGTGCCCCAGGAGGCCAACGCTACTGGGCGTGGGGAATCCGAGCGTAGCATCGGCCACGGCCTCGAGCATGCGATCAATGTCGTCGAGGTCCCGGTGATAGGTGTTGGCGCGGAACTGATCGAGCAACGTGAACTCGCCATCGTCATCGACACCGCTGCCGCTGAGGTTGAAGGTCACGACGGTGAACCCGGCCCGGGCCAAGTGTCCGGCCAGGGGCGGAAACATGCCCCAGTCCTTGAACCCCTTGAAACCGTGGATGATGAGCACCGCGGGCCGGGGCGCGTTTCGGTCGCCGGTCAGCACATCGACGTACAGGGGCCCGAGCGCGCCGGGGAGGGTGTGTTTGGTGAGCGATGGTGTCGCCATGGTGCAACCGGAACCTCAGTGAACGGCGGATTCGAGAATCTCCAGTGTGCCCCCGTCCGCATCCAGCCTGGCCATGACACCGATGGGGAGCGTCCACTGGTCGTCGATGTGGCCGATGGGAAACCCGAAGGCCACCGGCACGCCGAGGGGGCGCAAGTGACTGTCCAGTACCTCCTCGAGCCCCAGAGCACCGGAGGGCGTGTCACGTTTGAGATCGGTGAACTGACCCACGGCCACGCCGGCCACGCGTTCGAGCACTCCCGCCAGGCGCAGATGGGCCAGGCAACGGTCCACGGCGTAGAGTTCTTCGCCCACGTCTTCGATGAAGAGGATCGCTCCGTCGGGATCGGGGAGGTAGGGCGTGCCCACCAGGTGACACAACAGCGTGAGGTTGCCCCCGAGCAGCGGGCCCTCCGCGCGGCCGGCAGCGAGCGCGACGATGCGCCCCTCGGTGGCCACGACCCGCTGCGAGGAGACGGGTGCCGCGGGGAGGACACCGGCCGGCGCGGTGTCTCCCACCACCTGCTGGAGTGCCTCGCGGCTGAAGTTGGTGAGCGCGCCCCGGGCGACTGGAGCGTGAAACGTCACGAGTTCGGCGGTCCTGGTCACAGCCAGCAGCAGCGCCGTGATGTCGGAGAAACCGATCAGGGCCTTGGGAGCCTTGGCAAGACTCCGGTAATCGACGCCGGCCAGGATACGCGGCGTACCGTAGCCTCCACGCAAACACCAGACGGCATCCAGCGACGGGTCGGCAACGGCCTGATTGAAGTCGGCCAGGCGTACGTCGTCGGTGCCGGCGAGGTAGCCGTACTTGGCGTCCGCGTGGGCGGCGACGACACCCTCGTACCCAAGCGCACGACACTGTTCGACGGCGCGACGGATGTCATCGCGCTCGAGCATCGGTCCCGCCGGCGAGACTAACCCAATGCGGCTGCCGGGTTTGAGCCGTGGAGGCCGGGCGAGCTTTGACCCCATTCGTCCTCCGCTGTTACCTTTCCTGTCGCAATTCACCTGGGAGATGGCTCTGCGCGAATCGCACTCCGCCTTGCGTGCCGCCGGTCAATCGATGTCCGACCGTCGCGATGCCATGGTCGAGCAATGGGCCGACTGGCTCGGTGAACGTCTCACCTCCTCGAACACAATAGCCCGGTCTTCGGTCGAGCGGGAGTTAGGCCTCATCCTCGATACCCTGATCGAGATGGTGGGACCGTACCGTCGTGAGGTGAAGCCGGTCTGGTTCGAGGTGTGTGAGCACTACGGCCGCATGGCGGCCGCACGGGGCCTCTCCGCCGGCGAGGTCGTCGAAGAAATGCAGTACCTCCGAGAGTTGCTGACGCTGACCCTGTCGCCGGTGCTGGCGGCGATGCGGGCGCGGGCCGGACTGGCGATCATGCTTCGCCTCAACCGTGTGCTCGACAAGGGCATCGCCGTCGCCGTCGTCGGCTACACCGACGCGCTGGTCGCGACGCTGTTCAGTCAGAACGGGGTCCCGGCCACCGGCGCCGAGTTCGAGCTGGGGGACGTGGAGCGCCGGCTCGACAGCATCGAAGACGCGCTGGTGTCGGTGACCAGACCGGCCGAGGCATGAGGCGGGCGCGCCGATGACCGCCGTGGACCTGCTCCTCGCGGCCCTGTGGTTGGGGCCGTTTTTCTTGCTCCGGCGCCTGCACGACCGCAGCCCCAGCCTGGCAGACTTCCCCGTGGACCATGGAGACGGTGCACCAACGGTCAGCGTGATCATCCCGGCCCGGAACGAAGAGGCCACCATCCGGACGGTGCTGGAATCGGTCCTGGCGTCGAGGTACTCCCCCCTGGAGATCATCGTGGTCGACGACTGTTCGACCGATGGGACGGCCCGGCTGGTCGAGGCTGTGGCCGGAGCCGACCCGCGGGTCCGACTGGTTGCCGGGGCCGACCTCCCCTCCGGGTGGTACGGAAAGCCATGGGCCTGCCACCAGGGGTACCAGGCCGCCTCGGGGTCCATCCTGCTGTTCACCGACGCGGACACGAAGCACCGACCGAACGTCATCGGTCACGCCGTGTCGGCGCTGAACACGGTCGGCGCCGAACTGGTCACGGTCGCGCCACACCAGGTCTGCCAGAGTTTCTGGGAGCGGGTCATCATGCCGCAGGTCTGGGCGCTCCTGGGCGTGCGGTTCCATCCCAGGACCGTCAACGCCGCGTCGTCTTCCCGGTCGATGATCGCCAACGGCCAGTTCATCATGATGACGCGTGAGGGGTACGAACGACTCGGCACCCACCAACGCGTCAAAGGGGCGGTGGCGGAAGACCTGGCCCTGGCGCAGGCGGTGCGGGACGACGGGGGGAGGGTGTTCTTCGCCTTCGCGACCGACCTCATCGAGACCCGCATGTACCGCAGCCTGGGGCAACTGATCGAGGGCTGGTCCAAGAACCTCTACCTGGGCGGTCGGCAGTCGCTGCGGGACCACCCGGTGCTGGCGGTGTTCCTGCCGCTGTCGTTTCTCCTGGTGGGTGCGTTCTGGCTGGCGCCGCCCCTCTGGCTCGCCACCAGCGCGGTGCTGGGACAGGCCTCGCCGGCGGCGGCGCTGGCAACCGGGCTGGCGGTGGTGTTCTGGTCCTGGCTGTCACACGGCATGCGCATCCCGCGGTGGTATGGGTTGCTCTATCCCGTCGGGGTGTTCGGCCTGATGTACATCGCGGCCCGGTCGACCATCCGGGGAAGCCGGCGGGTGGAGTGGCGCGGCCGTACCTACGGGACATCCGCTCGGCACGGAGGAAAGTGACCCGCAGCGCCAGCATCTGATGACGGCCGCGCGGCGGCAATCATCCATCGTGCCCGGAATCAACTTCCGGGTTTGCGGTGTCATTCTCCTCCTCCCTCCTGGCTGTGCATACCCTTCGCGACCTGTGCCGGGTGGTCGAGGCAATGGGGTACACATCCGGATGGGAAGAAGTACCCCTCGAAGCGTGGGCAGGCACAGCGGTCGATCGTTTGGGAGTCGTCCGGACAGCCCGGCTCTCGACCGAAAACGAGTTCCCCTGGTTCGGCCTCGAAGCTCCCGCCACTGAAGAAGCAGCCAGGACGGTCGGTCGCATCCTGGCACACCGAGGCGAGATTGCGGCGGTAGTCGCACTCGAGCCGGAAGCGAGGCAGGTGACGTTCGCCGTCGCCTTCGGTGACGTGCCGGCCAGAACCCTGATTCTTGACGACCCGACTCTGGCGCAGGATCCGCTTCAGCGCCTGGTAGGGACAGGGACCACGACGCGCCTGGGGACGGCTGCGAACCTCGCGCGTGTCCTCACGATAGAGGATCTCGGGTCGCGTTTCTTCCGGGCCATCAAGAGCGCCCACAGCGCCTTGGCCGATGAGGTCATCCGGTCCGTGCCTGACGAGACCGGTCGGCGCCTCGCCCTGCTGCAGCTGACCCGGGTGCTGTTTCTCTACTTCATTCAGTCCAAGGGTTGGCTCGATGGGCGCACCGCATTTCTCGGCCAGGAGGTCGACCGCTGTCTCCGGTCCAAGCGATCGGTTCAGACCACGCTCCTTCAACCCCTCTTCTTCGGCGTGCTCAACCAGCCGGCCGGCACCCGGACTCGATCCGTCCGGCGATTCGGCACGGTGCCGTTTCTGAACGGAGGGCTGTTCGAACCGCACGTTCTCGAGCGACGACATGCGTTCAGGATCTCGAACGCGGTGTGGCGCGATGTGTTCGACGAACTGTTCGAGCGGTTTCGGTTCACGGCCAGGGAAGCGAACGACGGCGATCGCATCGCTCCCGACATGCTGGGGCGGGTCTTCGAGGGTCTGATGGAATCCAAGGTCCGGAAAACGACAGGCACCTACTACACGCCGACCACCTTGGTCAACCAACTCCTGAGCGCTTGTGCCGCGGCATTCGTCGCCCATCACAAACACGTTGATCTACCGACGGCACATGCCTGGGTCGACCAGCGGCGACCGGACCTGCGCCCATTGTGGGAGAAGGTCACAGTGCTCGACCCGGCGGTGGGGTCGGGAGCCTTCCTGCTGGGAGCGCTCCATCTGCTGGAGGAACTGCGCTTCGGCAAGGCGCCGTCGGCGTCCGCAAGGCGGGAAGTGGTACGACGCCACTTGTTCGGAGTGGACCGCGACCCGATGGCGGTGCACCTGACGGAACTGCGCTTGTGGCTCGCCATCGCCGCGGCGGAGACAGACGATCCCTCACACGTCGAGCCGTTGCCGAACCTGGACGGCCTGGTTCGCCAAGGGGATTCGTTGTGGGACCCGCTGCGCTTGTTCGGGAGCATCGAGGTGCCTGCCACCGCAATCTCCTCCGCCATCGCACGCCACCGCCTGCAGGTGTTCGACGCCCGTGCAGCGGAGAAGGAACGCAGCGTCAACCAACTCAGAGCGGCCGAAACGGCAGCGATGCGAGACTGCCTTGCCACACTGGAAGATCGGCTCCGTGCGTCCCTGGCTGAATGCCGCCTGGCAGCCACCGACAGGGATCTCTTCGGCAACAGGCGCGGGCCCGATCGAACATTGCGCCGACGAATCGCGACCGTGCGTAGTCAGATCCGGACGGTGCGACGCTATCGTCGCCAGCTCGATGACCAAGGGATGGTGCCGTGGTTTCAGTTCGAGAGTCACTATGCCGACGTCTTTGAGCAACGTGGCGGGTTCGACCTGGTCGTCGGCAACCCTCCCTGGGTTCGGGCCGAAGAATTGGCCCCCAGAGTGCGTGAACATCTTCGCGCCCGCTACCGCTGGTGGCGCTCGGGGTCGTCACGCGGGTTCAACCACCAACCGGACCTGGCACAAGCCTTCATGGAACGTGGGGTCGAGCTGACAGCACCGGACGGGGTGCTGGGATTGTTGCTGCCGGCCAAGTTGCTGACGGCAGGGTACGCGGCCGTGGCGAGAGCCCAGGTGGGACGGGCGACCTCGATCCATGTGCTAGCGGACCTGACCACCGATGCGCGAGCCAGCTTCGACGCGACCACATATCCGCTCGCCCTGGTTACCGTCAAGGCCAGGCCCGCCATCGACCACCGGGTGCACACCGGACTCCCTCCGACTTCGCAGGCGAACCTGCGACAACGCCATCTCGCCGGGTCGGGACCGTGGTTACTGGCCGGCGATTCGGCCCACGCCGCCCTTCGCCGTCTCGATGGCATCGATACCATCGGTAGCCACCTCACGTGTCATCTCGGCGTCAAAACCGGCGCCAATCGTGTCTTCCTCGCACCTGGTCTGGATCTGAGCGATCGCTGGTATCGAGTGGCGCTGCGCGGCCGTGATGTTCATGCCTGGCGTGTGTCAGAAGGCATACCCATGCTGTGGCCCTGTGTCGACGAGACGGGCGACCCTGTGCCCGACCCTCCCGAACCGCTGCGTCGTCACTTCGAAGCTCATCGACGCCTCCTGAAACGTCGCGCCGACTATCGGTCGGGACCTCTCTGGCAGCTATTCCGGACGAGGGCCGCAACCTCGGCCTGGCGCGTGGTATGGCCGGACGTGGCCCGTCAGCTCGAGGCCGTCGCCCTGGTAGGAGCCGGGCACGACAGACTGGTCCCACTGAACAGCTGCTACGTCGCCACCGTCGGTAATGGCACGGCCGCTCTGGCCCTCACCGCCTGGCTCAACAGCACCTGGCTCCGGGCCCTGGCACGGACAAAAGCCGACGCTGCCCAGGGCGGCTACGCAAGGTTCAACGCCCGCGTCGTGGGAGGCTTGCCCGGCCCTCCATGCATCCTGCAGGATGCCGGCCTGGTCGAACTCTCCAAAGCGGGTCACGCAGGCCGGCAAGTGCAGGACGCCATCGACATCCATGTGGCAGGGCAACTGGGCCTTACGAGCGCCGAGTGTGGTGCGCTGCGCCAGCTGACGTGAACCCGTGGTGGTTCTGCTTCGCACCTCCGAGAAGGCGTCACCAACACACCTGCCACCCATGCACCCGGTATCTCCCTCTGAGGCGGGTGCGGCCCTGGCCAGGAGTCTCCGCCCGGAAGAGGCTCGATGCCGGGCGCCACGGTGGCTGCGGCCGAAACAACGCACGGCGCTTCGAAGAGTCATGCATGCCCTTCGCGAGTTCAACGGCTGCCTCCTGGCCGACCCGGTCGGCACCGGAAAGACCTATGTCGCCCTGGCAGCAGCTCAGGCCTGGAACGGCCGACGACCAACCTGCTGTATTCTCCCCGCCAGCCTCGTGGACCAGTGGCTCGACGTCGCGGACGACCTGGCGATCCCCATCGTCACGCACACGCATACCACACTGAGCCGTGGGCGACTTCCCTCACCGGCCAAGGGCCTGGTCGTGATCGACGAGAGCCATCACCTGCGCAATCCACGAACCCGCCGCTATCGCACCCTCGCCCCCTGGTTGTCCGGACGACCGACCCTGATGCTGAGTGCAACTCCCGTGGTCAACCGGGTCGAGGATCTGCACAGCCAGCTCGCCCTGGCCATACGCGACGATGCGCTCGCCTCTCGGGGAGTTCCGTCCATGGAGCGATCCCTCCGGGAGGGAATGACCCACGACGCGCTGGGGAACCTCCTCGTCGTGAGTCCGGCACCATCCGGCGTCCTTCCGTCCGCCAAACAGATCGTGTGCCGGCCCCCGGCCGGCGGCCGCCCTTCCTCAGGCAAAGTCCTCACCGCAATCAGGCGCATGACCCTGGCCAGAAGCCCCACGGTGGCCGCTCTCATGAGATCGGTGTTCTGGCGGGCATATGCGTCGAGCCCCCCTGCACTCAGAAACGTGGCGGTACACTATCGAAGCCTGGTAGCCCAGGCCCGCGACGCCGCAGCGCTCGGGCGCACGCCCGGCCGCAGTGCCATCAGAACGTTCACCGGTCCACTCCCGGAT
>JBDHIK010000246.1:0-3276 GCA_039587475.1 Gemmatimonadota bacterium
GGCTGATGCTGGCGGCTACGGGCTCCGCACCTCTCGGTACTTCTCCACGGTCGCCTGCAGCACCTCGATCTGCGCCCCGGTCATCCCAGACCGCAGCAACATGGCCTCCAGAGGACCGTCCGGAAGCTCGGTGGTGGCCACGCCCGCCAGCCGGCCGACCATGACCAGGGCCGCCATGTAGCTGGCGGCAGGCGCGGGATGAAAGCCGTCTGGTCCGTAGAGCGCCAGCGAGGGGTCCGCCTCCCCCACGGCCAGCCAGACCTCGCCGACCGGGAGCACCGTACCGTCCACCCGTTCCGCGGCCGAGCGGTAGGAGTCGATGACGCCTGGGAAATCAAACGACCGGGCTGCGGCTGGCCACACCATGTAGAGGGCCGGCTCGGCGCCGTAGGCCCGAATGGAATCGGCGAACAGCGCCGAGTACTGCAACAACGACGGTCGGCCCTCAGTGGCCGAGGGGCCCTGCTGCATCACGACCACGTCCCACCCCCCGGCGCGGAGCGAGTCGAACACCACGCCGCGGCGCCAGTGGTCCTCCAGTCCCATGTTGGGGCCGGTGATGGCGCCGATGCGGGTCGCCACCCCTCCCGATTCGAGCAGGGTGCGAACCATGCCCGGGAGGTTGTTGAAGTACGTGAGGGAGTTCCCCACGAAAAGCAGGGCCTTCGGGTCCGAGCCCTGGGCCCGAACGGGATCCAGGGTCGTGAGCACGAGCAAGCCGAGTAGCAGCGTGATGCGTCTCACACCCCACCGAGCGCTTCCCGCCAAGCCCGCTCCACCGTCCAGGTCACCATCTGGTCGAACATGTCGTTGCCGTCGTCGTCGTCTTCCACGAACCGATGGCGAAACGCCTGGATGCCCTGGTTCACCGCGGCCGCGGACTGAATCTCCGCGAGGTCGGTCCCGGCGGCCATGTCGGTCCGTACCAGGGTCACCACCGCCTCGAGGAACCGGCGCGCCAGCGTGAGGTAGGCCGTGCCCTCCAGGACGTCAGATCGCCAGCAATGAGAATCCGGTCTTCCGGGAGGTAGACCACTACATCGCCCCGGGTATGGGCCCGGTGAAAGTACCGCACCTCGATGGGACGCTGGTCGCGGTGCAGCACCAGGCGGCGATCGAACGTCAGGTCGGGCAGGCGGAACTCGAAATCGTCTGTGGCAGCCAGGAAGGCTTCCTGGCCGTCGGCGAAGCGCTCGATCCGGGCCCGCTGCTCCTCCGTCAACAGGTTGCCGTGTTCGTCGGTGCCGTCGGCCAATTGCTGTCGGGCCTCGATCATCGGTCCTTCCAGGAAGGGGCGGACCTGTTCCATCTGCTCGCGCCCCCGGGTGGGGATGTCTTCCCGGGTGAAGCGATGGGCCACGAACTCGACATGCTCGGGCCAGGCCTGGTAGTAGGCCTGATTGCCGGTGTGGTGGTCGACGTGCCAGTGGGTGTTCACGACATAGCGCACCGGTTTGTCCGTCAGCTGGGCGATGTCCTCCAGAAGGGCAGTGGCGGAAGCCGGAGAGCCGTGGGAGTCCACCACCAGGACATCTCGTTCGGTGACGATGATGGCCGCGTTGGCACCCTGGAAGACCCCCTGGACGGCGTACACGCCATCGGCGAGCTCGGTGAGGCGGTGGGTCGATCCGGACTGGGCCGTGGCCACCGTGCCGTTCATGACGAGGGCGGCGACCACGGTGAGCGCTCGAATCATTCTTCGGCCTTGAGATTGGTGAGCCGGCGGCGGGCCATGGCATGGTCCGGGTGCCGTTCCAGCCAGGCTTCGAACACGGCGATGGCTCCGGTCAGGTCGTCCGCATTGAAGTACAACGCGTCGCCCAGGCTCTCGTTGGGGATGTACTCATCTGGGAACGTGGCGAGGTTCTTCCGGAACACGACGAACGCCTCGTCCCCCTGTCCCTGGCGTGACAACCACCAGCCCAGATCGTCCAGCAGCAGAACGTCGACTTCGTCAGGGTGTTCGGCGCGCATGCGGTCGTACTGTGCCAGCGCGGCATCGAGCCCGTCGTTCGCCTCCGTCTGCAGCAACGTCAGTCGCCGCACGTTGGTCCGGGCCTGGTGGTCCTCAGGGTGAAACTCCAGGTTGACGCGTGCCAGAGCGATGGCGTCGTCGTAGACCTCCGCCCTGGCCAGGGCGTCAGCCATACCCGCCAGGGTGCGCACGCGGAAGTCATAGGCGTCTGCCTCGTAGTACCGGGCCCGGAGCTGACGGAACCGCGTGATGGCCGAGTCGATACCGCCCGCCTCATAGGCCGCAGCCAGGAGGTCGGTCAGCGTGCGCGGATCGGTGCGCCCGGCATGACAGGTGTAGCAGGTCACCTCGATGGGCGGGGTGAGACGGTCGTCGAGCGAATTCAGGAAACCGCCGTTGATGGCGCGGACCATGGCCATCATCACTCGGGCTTTGCGCTTGGCGGGCTTGTCGTCCGACGCAAAATCCCAGGTGTCGACGGGCTGCTCCATGGTGCCGACGTGGCAGTGCAAACAGCCCTCGTTCTGGCGGCGCCGCAGTCCCAGCCCCTGCAGGTTCAGCAGCATGGCCTCCCCCAGGTCCTGGCGTGAGATGTCAGAGGGGAGCACGTGGAGGTTGCTATAGGGTGGCGCCTGGGCCGCCAAGTCGGTGGCCATCAAGGCGAAGAGTGTGACGAACCCAGCCCATCGGGGCGTGATATGCATGGCGACTCCGCGAGGGTAGACGAGGGCCATACGAACCAGTCCAGGACAAGGGTTCAACGGGGGGAGGCGCTCAGGGCTTCCCGTCGCAGTCCGCCACCCCCAGCCTCCCTTCATCTGCCGGCGCCCACCACTCGTCCGCTGCCGGACACCATTCCCTGTGTCGGCCCGTAGGGGAGGGGAACCCTTTCCCCCGGTGGAGCATGGAACGGACCGCTCGCGATTTCCGCATGGCATTCAAGGCCCTCAGGCGCCGCCCCCTTTTCGCGCTGCTGGTCATCACCACCCTGTCGCTCGGCATCGGGGTGGCCACGTCGATCTTCAGCGTGGTCAACGGCGTGCTGTTGTCCGGCTTGTCCCACGCCGGCTCCGACGAGCTGGTCATGTTCCGGCTCGACGCCGGGGACGTCAAGGGCTTTCCCGCCACCTCGACCGGGGAGTTGGCCCTGTTCCAGGATGAGAGCCGCATGTTGTCGCAGGTGGCCGGCACCGGCGCCGCGTTTGCGGCCTACGTCGAGATCGACGGAGAGACGGTGCCATTCGAGACCGCCCTGGTGTCGGCGGACATGTTCCCCATGCTGGGCGTCCAGCCCGTGCTGG
>JBDHIK010000247.1:0-2500 GCA_039587475.1 Gemmatimonadota bacterium
CATGGCGTTCAGCGCCGACCTGCCGAACGACCACCACGTCTATTATTCGAGATTGAGAAGCGGCCAAGGGGGCCCCGGGGCACGTGAGAACACGATCCTCGTGCGGACCGTGTCCGACCCAATGCTTCTCGCTCCCGCGGTCGCAGAAGCCATCCTGTCCATCGACGACATGCTGAGCATCGGGATGTCGACGATGGAAGACCGCGTGCGCGACGCCCTCGCGCGCCCACGGTTCCACATGCTGCTGGGCGGGATCTTCGCCGCCGTCGCGTTGCTGCTCGCCCTCATCGGCTTGTATGGCGTGGTGGCGTACACCGTCACACGCCGTACGCACGAGATCGGCGTTCGGGTCGCGCTGGGGGCCAGCCGTGAAGACATCAGAGCGCTGGTCGTCCGTGGTGGGCTGGCGCCCGTCCTCATGGGCGTCGTCCTGGGCATCGCGGGAGCGCTGGCATTCGGCCGGATGCTCGAGGCGTTGCTCTACGGAATGAGTGCCATCGATCCAACGCTCATCGCCGTGCTTTCCGTGATCCTCCTGCTCGTCACGGGTGCAGCCTGTTACGTGCCGGCTCGTCGAGCGAGCACGGTGGATCCGGTAATGGCGCTGTCGCATGAGTAGGTCCCCCAGTCTTGCGCCGACACGGCACCGCGCACGTTGGCCTCGCTCTCCGGGTAAGGCATCTCCCCACAACCTGAGTGGACCTTGTCCCACTCCCGGTGGCCAACCCTCCGGGGCTACAGTGGCTGCTAGCGTGCGGCCCCGACGTATCCACCGTCATCGCGCAGGCACTTCGACGGCGAGACCGCGTTCCTCCCAGCGACGTCTTGCCCGCCTATCGGGAGGTTCATGGCCATGAAACGCGTCGCCTCGATGATGCTCACCGTCTTTCTGCTCGCAGGTTGTGATGATGCGCAGCCGGTCTTTCCGGCGGACGGAGGAATCCCCGGACCGCCCGAGAACCCCGGACCGCCCGAGAACCCCGGACCGGGGTTGAACGACGCCGACTTGGACGGGGTCCCCAACCAGAGGGACAACTGCGTCAACACGCCCAACCCCGATCAGGTCGACCGGGACAATGACGGAATCGGTGACGTGTGCGACAGCGAGATCTGCATCATGCCCCCATCCGGCATGGTCAGCTGGTGGCCCGGTGATGGCGACGCCGACGATGTGTTCGGGACCAATGACGGGCGGGCGATGGACGGCCTGACCTTCGCCCAGGGGCAGGTCGGTCACGCCTTCAGCTTCGACGGCGTCGGTTCCTACGTCGATGTGCCGGACTCGCCGTCCCTCAACAGCATCACGACTGCCACCACGGTGGAGATGTGGATCAAGCCACTCCAGACCATCTCGCCGTCCGGGCATGCATCACTCTACGCGCGGAGGGATCCCCTCCGGACGGAGAGCTTCACCATCCACCTCGGCTCTGACGGCCGCGTCGCCCTCATCGTCAGGACGACGGACCACCCGCTGAATCCTGGCACGATCCTGTATTCGGAATCAGGTGCGGTGCACCATGGGCAGTGGCAACACGTGGCGGCCACCGTTCACACCCCCACGGCCGAGGTGAAGCTCTACATCGACGGCCGGCAGGTTCCGCTGATCCTGCTGCCTGCGTACCCAACACCGATGAATACCGGTCAGCTGAGGGACGCCGACCATCTCTTCTTCGGTACCCATGGCGATCCGTCGCCGTACGATCGTAGATGGTACCGGGGATTGATGGATGAGATCACCCTGTATGATCGCGTGCTCACCGATGCGACCATCAAGGCCATCGTGGACGTCGGGAAGTGCACGTTGTAGGACGCGGCGGTGAGGTCGACGGGCACTGACGTCCCTCACTCGCTCCGCAACGTAATCGCCGGATCCACCTTCGTCGCCCCAAAGGCCGGCATCAAGCTCGCCACCACGGAATAGGGGACAGGGGCCGACGCGGGAAGGATAGGGCGTTCAACCGCCCTGTTGGCTCAGGAGGCACGATACGGTGCGGAAAGGGGAGGGGCCAGCCGGGAGGGGGCGGGAGTGGCGGCCAGGGTGCGGGGCGGGAGAGCGAGGCGTCGGCCGGGGTGATGGGTGACTGGGCGGAGCGGATGTCTGGTTGGGCGGCGAGGGGCGAGCGGAGCTATCCGGCGCGAAACCGAATGTCTATCTCGAGCTAGGATACGCGTACGGCAAGGACAAACAGTGCGTTCTCACACACCACTATGAGAAGGAAGGCGGCGACCCCAAACTGCCCTTTGACGTCCAGGGCCGCCCCGTCTTGTACTGGTACGACTCCGGTGCTTTGGAGGATCAACTCCGGGACAAGTTGGATCAGATGGGCCTCGAGGCCTTCGGGGGCGTCGGCCTGTGCGGCGTTCTGTCGACGACCTTCGCTGCCCACACCCCCTCAGGGCGCCAGCGGACTTTCCCGCACCACCCTTTCAGCCATCCTCTCGAAGAGGTCCTTGAAGAGCCGGCTGGAGGCGTGGGGGGAGTTCGTGGCGGCCTCCTCGT